>CAZKCT010000009.1:0-51890 GCA_964551545.1 uncultured Piscirickettsiaceae bacterium
ATATCATAGCAAAACAGTAGGGATTATTCGACATTCACAATGGGGCACTTCTAACCACAGCGGGATGATTTTATGGCATGATCCATTCAACTGGTGACACGTTGATTGCGCAGGACCTAGGGGGAGGAACAATGTCACATAAAATTCTGATCATTGATGATGATGCGGTCATCCGCCTGGTCGTCAAACGCAGCCTCAACAAGATGGGGTATGACATTGAGGTCGCCAAAGACGGGGAAGAGGGGTGGGAGAAGATCTCTCAGGAAAAACCCGATCTGGTGATTACCGACCTGATGATGCCGAAGCTGGGCGGCCTCGACCTTCTCAAGCGAATCCGCCTCGATCCGGCAACCAAAGAGCTTCCTGTGCTCTGCATTACCGGCGATGAAGAGGGCAACACCAAACAGCGCGCCATCTCTCTCGGTGCCACCGGGTGGATCCAGAAACCATTCCACCCAGAGACCTGGGGAGCTACTCTGAAAAAGCTTCTGAAATAATCGAGAAAAGCCTCAGCTCAGGAATAATTTATAGACCGGATTATCGGTCTCTTCCTGATAGTGGTACCCAAGGTCATCTAAAAACTGTTGAAACTGCCCCCGCTCATTCTGCGGCACCTGAATCCCACACAGCACTCGTCCGTAGGCTGCTCCGTGGTTCCGATAATGGAACAAGCTGATATTCCAGTTACGCCCCAACCGAGTCAAAAACTGTAACAGCGCGCCGGGCCGCTCTGGAAAACGAAAGCGGTAGAGAATCTCATCCTCCACCCCCTGCTGATGACCGCCAACCATATAGCGAACATGAACCTTGGCAACCTCGTTGTCCGATAGGTCCTCTACAGGATAGCCCTTATCGGTTAACCGCTGCACTAGTTCAGCCCGCTCCTCGCCACCGCCCAGCTGGATTCCAACGAAAATATGGGCGTCACGCTTATCCGCAAAGCGGTAGTTGAATTCGGTAATTTGTCGCTTCCCAAGTAGCCGACAAAACTTTTTGAAACTACCGGGGCGCTCTGGAATGGTGACACCCAGCACCGCCTCCTTACGTTCTCCCAGCTCTGCCCGTTCTGCAACATGTCGCAGTCGGTCAAAATTGATATTGGCACCACTATCGACCGCAATCAGGGTCTGTCCTTCAATTCCACGTTGCTCGGCATACTTCTTCAACCCCGCAATCGAGAGCGCACCTGCTGGCTCTGCAATCGAACGAGTATCATCAAACAGATCCTTGATCGCCGCACAGATCTCATCCGAGCTGACCAGCACCACCTCATCAACCAGCTGCTTGCAAAGCCGATAAGTCTCCTTGCCAATCTGTTTCACTGCAACCCCATCAGCAAAAATACCTACCTGTTTCAGCACCACCCGGCGCCGTTTCTCCAGCGCGGTATACAGTGTTGGAGCATCCTCCGGCTCAACCCCAATCACCCGGATCTCTGGATAGAGGTACTTGATATAGGCCGCCATTCCGGCAATCAGCCCACCACCACCGACCGGGATGAAGATCGCATCAATCTTGCCCGAGTGCTGCCGCAGAATTTCCATCGCAATGGTCCCCTGACCAGCAATGACCTCAGGATCATCATAGGGATGCACCAGCGTTAACCCCTGTTTCTCAGAGAGCGCCTGAGCATGACGATAGGCATCGTCATAGGCATCTCCAATCAGCACCGCTTTCGCCCCATACTTGCGCACTGACTGCACCTTGATCTCTGGCGTGGTCTTCGGCATCACAATCGTTGCCTTCACCCCCATCTGCCGCGCGGAGAGCGCCACCCCTTGCGCATGGTTTCCAGCCGAAGCGGCAATCACTCCCCGATCTAACTCCTCTCGGCTCAAGCTCGCCATTTTGTTGTAGGCCCCACGCAACTTGAAGGAGTGCACCGGCTGCAGATCCTCCCGCTTCACCAGCACCCGGTTATTCAGGCGCTCTGATAACCCTCGCGCCTCTTCCAGCGGAGTCTCATGCGCCACATCATAGACACGCGCCTTGAGGATTTTTTCAATGTATTTTTTTGGCATGTCGACAAGTATACTTAGGAAAAAAGGACTGAAAACAGGGAGAAGAAAAAAATGACTCAGGACGAGATGAAAAAAGCGGTTGCCGAGGCGGCACTTCAACATGTGGTTCCCGGTGAGATCATCGGTGTCGGAACAGGCTCTACCGCCAACTTCTTTATCGATGCATTGGCCTCCATCAAGAGCCAAGTCAAAGGGGCTGTTGCCAGCTCAGAGGCCACCGCTGAACGCCTGCGCAGCCACGGTATCGAGGTGATGGACCTCAACAGCGTCAGCAGCATGTCCATCTACGTGGATGGTGCAGACGAATCCAACAACCAGCTCCACCTCATTAAAGGGGGCGGTGGCGCACTCACCCGTGAAAAGATCGTTGCCGCAGTCGCCAACAAATTCATCTGTATTGCCGATGAGAGCAAACTGGTTGATGTGATGGGTGACTTTCCCCTGCCGGTAGAGGTGATTCCAATGGCACAGAGCTACGTGGCCCGTGAGATCATCAAACAGATTGGTGGACAACCTGTCCTGCGTGAAGGATTCACCACAGACAATGGCAACGTGATTCTTGATGTGCGCAATCTGAAGATTGTCGAACCCGCCAAGACTGAACAGATCCTCAACAACATTGTGGGCGTGGTCACCAATGGTCTCTTTGCAATGCGCCCCGCCGACACACTGCTGCTGGGAACCCCCAATGGCGTCCGCACCATCCAACCATAATCGAGATCACTCTCAATCAATTTCCAAGGCCCGCATCTGCGGGCCTTTTTTTACCCTACACCAGCCAATTAAACAGCTATCTTATTGATCCTTCTCTTGAATCAGACGCACAATTTCCTACAATCAGAGTGAAAGCGGCGTGCTTTCATTGCAACCAGGAGGTGTATCATGAGAGAGATCAGAACGGTACCCAACAGCCTCTTCACACATGATCTGTTTGATGAGCTGTTTCATGGATTCCTCCGCCCTCAACCCAGGGAGGAGAAATCTGTTTCCAACCTGCTGATTCCACTAGCAGACATCGTAGAGACCGAGTTTGCCTACAGTGTTCGAATCGAGCTCCCGGGCCTCAAGAAAGATGATATCAACATCAACTTCAGCGAAGGCGTCCTCACTATCTCAGGAGAGAGTCGCACCGAGCATGAAGAAGAGGGTGAAGTCATCCATCAGGAGCGGTCCCACAGAAGCTACCGTCGAACCATGCGGGTTCCTCGCCAGGTCGACATTGAGAACATCCATGCGGAGTTTATCGATGGATTGCTCGAAGTGGTTCTGCCCAAGATGAAGAGCGAGGAGACACCCAACCAGGTGGAAATTCAGGTCGCCTGAGACCACTAGCAATGGTCTATATCCCCGGCAACACAGAGTGTGACTGCCGGGGCAGCTGCTCCTTCGTCACACGAACTACAACAGCACCTGCTCCATACCCCCCTGCTCTACCGTCTGCAGGAATTTGGTCTGCCAGCGCTCGCCATGGAGTTGTTTCGCCATCTCCACCACCAGATAATCGACCTCCAACCCAGTCCCCTGCTGGTAGCGCATCAGCCCCTGCTGACAAGATGGGCAAGAGGTGAGGATCTTCTTCGCGCCCTGCAGCTCAGCCTGGTTTCTCTTCAACTCCTGCTCCTTACGGAACTTCACCTGAGTGGCGATATCAGGACGGGTCACCGCAAAAGTACCTGATTCCCCACAACAACGATCCGAGAGCCCAACCTCCGCGCCAGTCAGCGTAGTTGCCACCTGCTGAGGTGTATAACGCTTCATCGGCGAGTGACAGGGGTCATGGAAGAGATACTGTTCATCTCCTGTCCCCTCCAGCTTTACCCCCTTCTCCAGCAAGTATTCATGGATGTCGAGTAGGCGACAGTTCGGGAAGATCTGCTCAAACTCATACTGCATCAACTGATCCATACAGGTCCCACAGGAGACCAGCACCGTTTTGATGTCGAGGTAATTGAGGGTATTGGCAATGCGATGGAAGAGAATCCGATTTCCCATCGAGATCTGATTGCTCTTCTCCTCTTCGCCCACGGCACGCTGTGGGTAACCGCAACAGAGGTATCCCGGAGGAAGCACGGTCTGTACATCCAGATCATAGAGCATATTGAGCGTTGCCAACTCAACCTGACCAAACAGTCGCTCAGAACCGCAGCCAGGGAAGTAGAAGAGTGCCTCCGACTCCACCGTTGTGGTTTGCGGATTACGCAGCACTGGGATAAATCGGCTGTCTTCAATCCCCAACTGGGCACGCGGACTCTGTTGCGCCATCCCTCCCGGCATCGGGCGATGAAAGAACTGCACTATCTGCCCCTTCAGCTCCGGTTTCCCAGTGGTGGCCACTGGCCGCTTCTGACGCTTCAACAGCCCTGCACGGCGCATCAACTGATGCCCGAACCGCTGCAGTGCATAACTCCAGGTCACCATGCCAGTGCGCATGATGCGAATCAATCGTGGATCAGTCACATTAAGAAACTGCATCGCCAGCCACCCTGCCGGCTTGGTCCAGCGCTTCCTCTTTTTCTTGAGGATGCTCCGCATCAGCACAGTCACATCCCCAAAGTCGATATTGACCGGACAGGGCGTGACACATCGGTGACAGACCGTACAGTGGTCAGCAACATCATTCATCTCTTCGAAGTGACGCAGTGAGATACCTCGACGCGTCTGCTCTTCATAGAGCACCGCCTCAATCATCAGACCGGTTGCAAGAATCTTGTTGCGCGGCGAGTAGAGCAGGTTGGCCGCAGGGATATGGGTGGTACAGACCGGTTTGCATTTACCGCAACGTAGACAGTCCTTGACCATGTGATTCAGTTCACCAAGGTCATTGGCCTCAAGAATCAGCGCCTCCTGCGCCAGCAGCTGCAGCGACGGAGTATAAGCATTCTCTAGCCCGGAGCCCGCCATCAACTTGCCACGATTAAAGTACCCCTCTGGGTCAACCTCCAGCTTGTAGCGACTGAAGGCCTCAACATCCTCCTGCCCCAGATAGTGAATCTTGGTCAACCCAATGCCATGTTCTCCAGAGATGACCCCCCCCAGCTCCTGCGCCAGCGCCATGATGCGGTCGACCACCCGATCCGCCTCCTGCAGCATCGCATAATTGTTGGAGTGGACCGGAATATTGGTGTGCACATTGCCATCCCCGGCGTGCATGTGGGTGGCTACAAAGAGGCGTCGATTCTTCACTACGGCATGAAGCTCAGCCATTGCACTGCGCAACGGTTCCAGCGCCTCACCGGAGAAGATCTCCCGCAGTGGGCCTGAGAGTTCCCGCTTCCAGGAAACCTGCAGCTTGCGCTGTTGCAACAGACGAAAAACCGTACTCTCTGGATCAAGCCCCTCCTCTACCTGATCCTCCACTCGATCATAAGGAACATCCAGCTGATCGAGCAGACGCTGCCAACGCGCCTCCACCTGTGCCAGCAACTCAACTGCCGTCGATCGCTTGGTCAACAGGATCTGCTGTTGCTCACTACTATCCACCAGCCGTTCCAATCGCTCCTGGTTCCCGAGCTGCCGCTCGATCAGCGCCCTCAACTCAATCAATCCCTCCAACTTATTCTGGATCGACTGTTCAATATTGATTCGCTCGATGCCATCTCCGTAATCAGCCAGTCGATCGAGTGGAATCACCACATCTTCGTTGATCTTGAAAGCGTTGGTATGGGCAGCAATTGCGGCAGTACGGGAGCGGTCGGCCCAGAATGATTTACGCGCCTCAGGGCTGACCGCAACAAACCCCTCTGCACCACGCTGCTTGGCAGCATCGACAACTCGTGCCACTGCAGCCTCCAGCGATGCCTCGTCCTCTCCACCAATATCAGCCAGCAAAACCATCTTCGGCAGGTCTGCTCGCGCCGCCTTGGTGCTGTACTTCACTGCACGCACATAACGCTCATCCAGATGCTCCAGCCCGGAAAGGTCCACCCCCTCCGCCTGTCGAATGATCTCGATGGTCTCCTCGATCGCTGGCACCGCGCGGTGCAGATCTGGATCAAAAAATTCCAGACAGACCGTTTGGGTCAGCGCAGAGGCGCGGTGCAACAGGAAAACAGCCGAGGTGATGAGTCCGTCACACCCCTCTTTTTGTGCACCAGGCAGCCCGGCAAGAAATTTATTGGTGACATCTTTACCCAGTCCGGGGCGACGCATCTGCTCTGCAGGGATCTGCAGCTGTAGTGGCTCTCCTTTTGCGCTCTTACCATCCTTCTCATAGTACTGAACCTCAAACTCAGCAAACGGATGATCGTGCAGTTTTCCCAGATTATGATTAACGCGCGTCACCTCCAACCACTCTGCCTGCGGGGTCACCATCCGCCAGGAGACCAGATTATCGAGCGTGGTTCCCCAACGAACCGCCTTCTTGCCCCCAGCATTCATGGCGATATTGCCACCAATGGTCGAGGCGTGCTGTGAGGTAGGGTCTACCGCGAAAGTGAGTCCTGCAGCGGTGGCCGCCTCACTGACCCGAAAGGTCACCACACCCGACTCCACAGCAATGGTAGAGACCGATTCGGAAACCCCTGGAATGGTGCGCTGAACAATGGGACTAAGCCGCTCCAGCCGCTCAATGTTAATGACCACACTATCCGCCTCTAGCGGCACCGCGCTTCCGGTATAACCGGTTCCTCCACCACGTGGGATGATGGTCAATCCGAGGCTGATACAGACCTCGACAATATCGCGTACCTCCTGCTCCGTATCGGGCGTCACCACCACAAAGGGGAATTCAACACGCCAGTCGGAGGCATCAGTGGCATGAGAGACCCGCGCCAACCCATCAAACTGGATGTTGTCCTTACGAGTGACGCGCGCCAATGCGCGCTGGGTCTTCTTGCGGAAGCGTGCCTGACAGCCAATCCAGGAGTGGAAATCCTCCACCGCCTCGCGTGCACGCTCCACCAGCTGCAGCGCCAGAACATTTCCATCGGCTCGCGCCTCAATCTGATCAAGGCGATGGATCAACGCCTGAATCAAGGCATCACGTCGTCCGCTGTTATCAACCAGATCATCCTGAATATAGGGGTTACGGCGAACCACCCAGATATCCCCCAGCACCTCAAATAACATTCGTGCTGATCGCCCAGTCTGGCGTTTCCCACGCAGCTGATTGAGCACTTCCCACATCTCTTCACCGAGGAAGCGGATCACAATCTCGCGGTCGGAAAAGGAGGTGTAGTTGTACGGAATCTCGCGGATTCTTGGTTGGTCTGGGGCAGAGTGACTCATAAGGGTGCGAATGATACCTGAGCAGTGATGCCCCTATAAACCAATGAGCGAAAAAGAAGACCAATACCACCAATAAAAACGGCCTCTGGATCGTCTCCAGAAGCCGTAAATCAGCCCTTTGATGGTTATTATTATAAGTATCGTTTTATTTTTATTATTGATGTCTTAGGTGTTACCACTCTCCTCCCATCAATGAGCGTGACTATATAGACCCCAAAAACAGTTGTCAACTCGTTGTTTTATATATTATTCCATCAGAATATCCTAATGTTTTAATCAGGATTCCTCGCACTTTTTGAACGCACCTCCTCCAGCGCCAGACAGAGCTGTTCCGCCCCCTCAACCAGGCGCGGGCCATGGCGCTGCAAAATATCCGGCGGCACGTGGTAGAGGTTGGCCGCAGCAACCGCCTGCAGTATCGAATAGCGTTTCCACTCATCCAGCCACTCCGGTCGTGAACCATCCATTCCGCTAGCGATAATCACTTGGGGGTTGCGCTGCAAGACTGCCTCAACACTGATCCGCGGAGAGAGCCCATCCAGATCCGCAAAGACATTCTCTCCCCCACAAAGTGCAATCACATCACTGATCACCTGCGCACCATTGATGGTAATCAATGGCTGATTCCAGACCTGGTAGAAAACTGTCACAGGAGAGGCATCTGCATAGCGCGACCGTAGTCTCTCCAAACGCTGACGATAGACTTTCGCCCTTCGGTGCCCCTGCTCCGCATGGCCCGTCAACGTCCCAAACTGTTCCATCAATACCGCAATATCCTCCAGCCGATGCGGCTCTGAGAGACGAACTGGCAATCCCAGCGCACGCAGTCGCTCTACTTCGACGGTGCTGTTGCCGCTCTCCCACCCCAAGATCAGATCGGGCTGAAGCTGGAGAATCGACTCCAGATCCAGTCGATTGTATCCCCCCACCTGCGGAATCCGGGTCGCCGCCTCCGGGTAGTTGCTGTAGTTCACCGTGCCGACAATCTGCTCTCCCGCCCCCACCTCGAAGAGGATCTCGGTAATATGGGGAGCAAGGCTGATAATGCGCTGGGCGGGCGTCTCCGCCTGCAACGGTAGCGCCCAAATCAATAATAGAAAAATCCGAATCAACATGAGAGATAGGCGATCCGCCCCTCCTCTTCAATTCGCCTCATCGCTGTGCCATAAAGCTGTTCGACCCGTTCAGGCGTTGCCATCCCCTCCACAGCTCCCTGTTCGACATCTCCATCCCTCATCAACATTAATAGGTGAGTGCAGTGGTGAATCGCCAGGTTGATATCATGGAGCACCATCACCACTGCAGCCTCTTGCACCACGGCCTGCTGTTTGACTCGTGCAAAAATCTCTTTCTGATAGGCTGGATCAAGGTGAGCTTCCGGCTCATCCAGCAGATAGAGCTGTGGCTGCTGCGCCAGCAGTGTTGCAACCGCAACTCGGCGGCGCTCTCCACCAGAAAGTGTATCCACCAGCCGCTCTCGCATGTCAGAGAGCCCCATCTCCACCATTACCTGCTCCACCATTGCGACATCCTCTGGCTGCTCCCCCCTCAACCAGCTGGCGTGGGGATGGCGCCCCATCGACACCACCTCTTCTACAGTGGCTGGAAAAACATCCTCCTGGTGCTGAAACAGCAGCCCTACTTTTCTGGCAATGGTTCTTCGCGACATCTGATCCAGCTGCGCTTCCCCAATCAACACCACACCATGATCCACTGGCCGTAGCCCAGCCAATGCATGAAGCAGAGTGCTCTTACCAATACCGTTGACGCCCAACACCCCCCAAACCTCTCCTGCTGAAACGGCCCAATCCAGTCCACCACAGATCTGCTGACCCGCAATGGAGAGCTGTAGTTTCTGAGTAGAGAGAATAGCCTTCATCTTGCGCTCCGCTGCAGCAAATAGAGAAAGAGCGGAACACCCACCATCGCAGTGACCACACCGACCGGAAGCTGCTGCGGCGCAAGCAGAGTTCGGGAGACAATATCGGAGAGGACCAGCAACCCCCCTCCCAGTAGCACTGAGGCGGGAATCAGCAGACGATGATCCGAGAGCCCCATCAGACGGATCATATGGGGCACCACCAAACCAATAAAACCGACACTTCCCGCCAGCGTCACTGCAGTCGCAGTCAACAGGGAGGCCAACAGAAAGAGAATGGCTCGCAACCGCTCAACCGCGACCCCAAATGCCGCAGCCTGCTCCCCTCCTCGGGCCAGCACGTTGATCTCACGCGACAACAACAGCGCGACTCCAACCCCAACCAACAGCACCAATAGCTCCCATTGAGGCAACTGCGGCTGACCAAGATCCCCCATCAACCAGAAGAGCATGCCCCGCAACGCCCGGTCTGGGCTAACAGCTAACAGGAAGGTGATCACTGCACCCCATCCCGCAGCCACCACAACCCCTGTTAATAGCAACCGCATCGGATCCCAGTTCCCACGCAGGCGCGCCAGCCCAAAGACCAGCGCCATCGACAATAGTGCTCCAGCAAAGGCAGCGGGAGCCATCCAGGCCACCGAGGCTCCCGCCAGCAGCATCAACAGGGCCGCCACTGCTGCACCGCCGGACACCCCGAGCACATAGGGGTCAGCCAATGGGTTACGCAGCAGAACCTGCATCAATAGCCCAGAGAGCGCCAGCAGTGCTCCCACCACAAAAGCAACCACCGTACGTGGCAGCCGCAACTCCAAAACTACCGTGGCGAGGGTACCCTGCTGCTCCCCCAACAGGACCTTCCACAACACCCCCCAATCAATCTCACTACTCCCCACTTTCAGCGCCAGCAGCATTGCAGCGCCTGCAAAGAGCAGGAAAAACAGCAACAACGGGGCGTTGCGGGAAACGGTGGGCAGACGACTCATAGAGGGGCTATTATCCTTGGCAACCCTCCAGCGTCAAACCGCCCTCACTTCAACAAGGAAAATCCCATGCCCGAAGGGCCAGAAATTCGCCGCGCCGCCAATCAGATTGCCACTGTACTGGAGGGGGAGCCGGTCATCGTCATTCAGTTTGGGCTGGAACGGCTGAAACCCTTCGAAAGCATGCTTCTGGGAGAAACCATCAGCCAGATTGAGACCCGTGGCAAGGCGATACTCACCCACTTCTCCAATGGCCTGACACTCTACAGCCATAACCAGCTCTATGGCCGCTGGGAGACCCTTGACCCCGGGGAGATTTCTAACAGTAAGCGACAACTGCGCATCCGTATCGATACCAGCAAGGGCAGCGCACTACTCTATAGCGCCTCAGAGATTGAGGTATTCACTGAGACAGAGATCAAACAACACTCTTTTCTCAACAAACTCGGTCCTGACCTATTTGACCCTGTATTGAACCCAGAAACGGTTCAGCAGCGACTACTCAGTTCCACATTTCGCAATCGACAGCTGGGTGGATTCTTAACCGATCAATCCTTTGTTGCAGGGTTGGGCAACTATCTACGCTGCGAGATTTTGTTTCTCTGTGGGCTCCATCCCGCAACCAAGCCCACTCAATGCACACCAGAACAGATCCAGCAGCTCGCAACGCAAATCCTGAAACTACCCCGGCAATCCTATCGCACAGCGGGCATTACCTATCTTCCAGAGAGGGCCGAGTCACTCATAGCCAATGGAGCCACCAAAGAGTCGAGCCGATTCTGGGTTTTTCGTCGAGACAAGCGCCCTTGTCGCAAATGTGAAACAGCGATCATTAAGAAAAAACGTGGTGGACAGCCCTGTTACCTCTGCCCCAGCTGCCAATCGCTCCCGATTTGACCTGACTCCCCATCCCCGATAGGATTCGCCACCTGTTTTGGGTTCTCTTGGACGCAACCGCGAACAAGAGTGAAAAGGGAAGACTGGTGCGCATCAACCATGCAACTCCAGCGCTGCCCCCGCAACGGTAGGTGAGAATAAACTGAGTCATCACGCCACTGCATCTGAAAGATGTGGGAAGGCGACTCAACCGGTTCACAGAAACCACTCACAAGCCCGGAGACCTGCCCGAGACAACACGTAGGCCATATCGCGGCGGGCGATATCCGGGCAATTTGACTTTGTCTTGATCTCCCAACTCTGCTGCTTTGGCCCTGGATTATCCAATGGATATGCGGGCGTGCATATCTGGAGAGCAATTAAATGAACAGAGCCAGCTTCCTCTCTGTTGCCCTGTTGGCAACAGCCACTCAATTTCCGGTCATGGCTGCCAATGAACTGGATCCGGTAATCGTAACCGCAACACGTACTGCCCAAACGATAGACGACAGCCTAGCTGCTGTAACTGTAATATCCAGCGAGGCTATCAAAGCTAGTGGAGCCAACCACCTTGCTGAGTTGCTTGCCGGTTACCCTGGAATTTATGTATCCGGAAAAGGAGGAGATGGATCAGATCAATCCATTTTTTTAAGAGGAACAAACTCTGATGCTGTACTGGTATTGATTGATGGAATAAAACTGGGGTCAGCAACAACAGGGCAACCATCTTTAGCCCACTATCCACTATCTCATATCGAAAAAATTGAAATCGTACGCGGCCCACGCTCGGCGATATATGGGAGTGGCGCAATTGGTGGTGTCATCCAGATATTCACAAAGAAAAATGGAAATCGAACGACCGCAGAAATTGGTTTTGGATCACTAGATACAGAAAAAGTATCCGTAACAAAGGCGGGTTCAAACTCGCTCCTAAACTACTCTTTTACTGTTAGTCATTACAAAACAGAAGGAATCACTTCAAAACTCGGTGAGGCTGGAACAGAAGCGGACAGAGATGGATACGAAAACAACGCCATAAGCCTTGCTCTCAACAGTCAGCTATCTGAGAGTACAGATGCATCCATCCACTGGATGTATGCGGATGGAGAAACTCAGCTAGACGACCACCTATATAGCGCAGCGGGTGGAGCCTATTCCGATACAGTGCAACAATCCATAGGTACAACACTCGATCACCATTTCAACGACCACTGGAATAGCCAACTCAAGCTAGGATATGTGGAAGATCTATCTCAAACATTTGACAGTAATCCATCCACAATCAACACCTATCGTAAATCTATAGCTTGGCAGAATAACCTATACATTGATGACAACACCCTGACCCTTGGCATAGACCATATCAGGGATAAAATCTCATCAACAAAAAATTATTCAAAGGAAAAAATCAGCGAAGGGGCCATATTTGGCCAATATCAAACAAACATATACAACAGTGACTGGCTGCTCGCGTTACGGCATGTTGACAATCAAAGTTTTGGCGCACACAACACAGGCAACATCGAGTATGGAAAAGACCTCACCGACACATTGAGAATCACAGCCGCTTACGGAGAAGCTTTCCATGCTCCAGATATCAATGATCTTTACTGGCCCGTACTCGGCAACACATCTTTGGTTCCAGAAGAGTCCAAATCCTATGAACTTGGGCTCAGGTTCGGTATCTATGATTCAGAGTGGAAAACCTCATTCTACAGAACAAGCATCAAAAACCTCATCGAATGGGCAGACTCTGGAACAGATCTTGATGGAGACGGCTGGGATGACTGGATACCCAGCAATGTAGGACAGGCACTGATCAAAGGAATTGAACTAGAAGGAAACACAATCATTGCTGGATGGAATAGCCTATTATCCCTCTCCTATATGGACCATCAAGATACCACTGTAAACAAGCGACTCATCAGAAGGCCCATGTGGACATACAGGGCAAGCACTGACAAACAGTACAGTTCCTACACCGTTGGAGCAGCACTGTATGGTCAGTCATCATCCTTTGACGACAAGAGCAACACAAGAAGGCTCGGGGGATATGCCTTGGTTGATACCTATATCAAACGTGAATTGGACAAAAGCACTACCATCAAAGCCATGATCACCAATCTTGCCAACAGACAATACACCCATGCAATGGACAGTTCTTCTCCCAGAAAATCATACAACACGCCAGATCGTGAGCTGATGGTCTCTGTTACATACGAGTTTTAGATTGACCATCAAGGGTAGCCATCTTCTATCAACCCAATGACTTACAGAAACATTGTCAGGCAACTCAACCACGTAAGTCACAAGTACCATATTTCTCTATTTCTTGTTTTATCCGTAGTACTCCACGCACTATTACTAATCCGCTGGGAAAACCCGATCCAATTTGACTTTGGTGCTCAGTTAGCCAACCAACAAACCATACAGATCTCACTAAGCACGCCTACTCCCAAACAGCCTGATTCAGAACTGACTGAAAAACAAGAAGAACCTGTTCCAGAACCCGCGAAAGAGCCGCTGCTTGAAGAGGCGTTCCCTGTAGAGACAGAGGTTGAACCGACCCCCCAACCAGAACCCAAGGTGATTGAGAAAGCAGAGCCTCCTGCTCCTGCTCTCGCCCCAGAACCTAAACCTAAGCCTAAGCCTGAGCCTGAGCCTGAGCCTGAGCCTGAGCCTGAGCCCTCTCAACCCGAAGCATCGCCTCTTCCTCTCAAGCCGCAAGAGCCACCCCTCCCTTTTCAGCAGAAAGAGACCCACAAACCTGCGACCACAGTCCAGCCAACAGAGGCCGTTCCTCCTAAAAAGGTCGAGGTACCCACCACAGAACCACAGCCCAAGCCCAAGCCCAAGCCCAAGCCCAAGCCCAAGCCCAAGCCCAAGCCCAAGACTGTGTCAGAACCAAAAGTGGCATCCAGTAAAAATGAGGCAACACAACAGTCCAAAGCGATGATCCGGCGCCTGATCCAGTCTGAACTGGTTCGCCACTTCCAGTACCCTCGACTGGCACAGCGTCGTGGCTGGGAGGGGAAGATTCATCTTGAATTTACCGTACAACCGAGCGGAAATATCTCCAACATCCGTATTCTGGAAGGAAGCCGGCATGGCATACTCAACCGCTCTGCTGTAGATACAATGACTCGCATCGACACACTCAACCAAATTTCTGAAGGGATGCTGCTCGGACCGATCCGTATGGAGATCCCCATCATCTACCAACTCAGCGACCGTTAGTCCTAATGTCCAACCACGAACAAAATCACAAACAACGGATGCAACGAAAGAAGTCGGTCATTGATGCCTCCATTGCACGGGCTGACAAGAAACAAGGGGTACTACTGGTACTCACTGGCAACGGAAAAGGAAAATCGAGCTCTGCCTTCGGGATGGTGGCACGCGCACTTGGGCATGGGCTACAGGTAGGCGTTGCACAGTTCATCAAGGGGCGATCCGATACCGGGGAAGAGGCATTCTTCGGGCAACACCCCAACATCATCTGGCATGTCCTTGGTGAAGGATTCACTTGGGAGACGCAAAACCTATCGCAGGATATAGAGACCGCTCAGCACGGATGGGCCATTATCAAGGAGATGCTGAACGATGAATCAATCAATCTGATTGTGCTCGATGAGCTGACCTATCCTCTCAAATATGGATGGCTTGATCTGGATACCATATTGGCAGACTTGAGGGGGCGCCCACGGATGCAGCATGTCATCATCACAGGTCGAGGCGCGCCAGATGGCCTCTGCGATGCTGCCGATACTGTGACCGACCTGAAAGAGATCAAGCACGCCTATCGTGCTGGAATCATGGCGCAAAAAGGGGTCGACCTGTAACACCACTCTACCCACTCAAAAACAGAGGAAATTGATACAATTCCGCTATCGTTTAAAACAGTGAAGCAAAACCTTATGACAAACAAGCAGCCTGTCATTTTGATCGGTGCCGGAGAGATGGGTGGCGTCTTTGCGCGCGGCCTGTTGCGTGCCGGCTACCCCGTCCATCCAGTCACCCGCGAGACATCCATCACCGAAACCTCAGATGCCATCCCTGAACCGGCTTTTGTGATCGTTGGCGTTGCCGAAGGAGATCTTCACCCGGTACTGGAGCAGATTCCCACCGTGTGGCGAGATCGTCTGGTACTACTACAGAACGAACTCCTTCCCCGTGACTGGAGACAGCACGGCTTGGAAAACCCCACCGTCATCTCGGTCTGGTTCGAGAAGAAAAAGGGAATGGACTTCAAGGTGATTATCCCCTCACCGGTATTGGGTCCTCATGCCCAGATCATCGCAGATGCACTCGCCACGCTGGAGATCAGCACCAAGATACTTTCGACGCCAGCAGCACTGCTACAGGAGCTGGTGCTAAAAAATGTCTATATTCTCACCACCAATATCGCCGGCCTCAAGGTGGGTGGTAACGTCGGTGAACTCTGGAAAAATCACCAGGATCTAGCCCGCACGATTGCCAGTGAGGTGATTGATCTACAGGAGTGGCTGACGGGTGAATCCCTCAACCGAGAAGCCCTGATTGATGGCATGGTGGAGGCATTCAACGGCGATCTCAACCACAACTGCATGGGACGCAGCGCCCCCGCCCGTCTACAGCGCGCCTTGGAACTAGCCCAAGAGGCTGAAATCAACCTTCCCGAGATGAGTAGTATCAGCAGCAATGTCGGGTAATCTGAACCAGAACAGCCCCAACTACCCACAGGCGCGCCGTGCCACACTGATTGGTGCGGTTATCAATCTGCTGCTGAGCGGCATCAAGGTGGTTGTCGGGATCATGGGGCAATCACAGGCCTTGATCGCCGATGGTGTCCACTCCCTCTCCGATCTCATCTCTGATGTGATGGTGCTCTATGCGGCCAAGCATGGCGATAAAGAGGCCGACGAGGATCACCCTTACGGTCATGGCCGTATCGAGACACTGGTCACTGTTGCCGTTGGTCTGCTACTCATCATCGTCGCAGTCGGGATTTCACTGGATGCCATCAGTCGACTATTCCACCCGGAGCAACTGGCGCAGCCAACGATCATCGTGCTCTTCGCTGCACTGATCTCCATCTTCTCCAAAGAGGGGCTCTATCACTACACCCTGGCCGTTGCCAACCGCATCCGCTCCAACCTGTTGCGAGCCAACGCCTGGCACCATCGTACCGATGCCCTCTCTTCGATTGTGGTGCTGATCGGTGTTGCAGGAACCATGGCTGGGCTGGAGTACCTTGATGCCATCGCCGCAGTTGGCGTCTCCCTCATGGTTGCTAAAGCGGGCGTTGACCTCGCCTGGGAGAGCATCCAAGAGTTGATCGATACCGGCCTCAAAGAGGAAGAGCTTACCAGGGTCAAAGAGCGCATTCAGAAGGTAGAAGGTGTCAACGAGATGCACCGTCTGCGAACCCGCAAGATGGGCTCCAATATTTTGGTCGATGTCCATATTCTGGTCGATCCTCGCCTCAGCGTCTCTGAGGGACACCATATTGCCGACCAGGTCGAGCTGCGGCTCTATCAAGAGATCGAAGATGTGACCGATGTGACGGTCCATATCGATCCAGAAAATGATGAGAAAGGCAAACCATGTCGCTCCCTACCGATGCGTAGCGAGCTGCTGCAGCGGCTAGAGCAGTGCTGGCGCGAGGTACCCGAGAGTCGGCTGGTTGAGGATGTCACACTCCATTATCTCAATGGCGAGCTGGACCTGGAGGCATGGATTCCACTGGAGAAGATCAAGTCCAAGCAGCAAGGGGAAGAGATCGCAGAGAGACTCAACCGCTGCGTACTCAACGACCCCGAGATCAAACAGATCCGAGCCGTCTACTTCCAGTAGCACACCGACATGTACAACGCCCTGATCCCAATGGCCACCCTGATTCTGGTTGGCTCGCTGTGGCGCTGGCTCAAACCAATGGGGCTGGATGCCAGCACCACACGAAAGTCGCTGACTGGACTGGTCTATATGCTGCTCCTGCCAGCACTGGTACTGGATGTACTCTGGAAAGCCCCGCTGGGGCTCGACTCCTTCCGCATTATCCTGCTCTCTGCGGTCGCCACCATCAGCGCCGTCGTTCTCTCTACACTGATCTATCGACGCAACTGGCTCATCGCAGAGACCCGTGGCGCAATGATTATTGCCGCCTCCTGGGCCAATGCCACCTACCTTGGACTGCCTGTTCTGGAGCAGACCTTTGGCCCGGAGTTTCGTAGCATTGCCCTCCATTACGACCTTTTTGCCAGCACCCCGCTACTGCTCACCCTTGGGGTCTGGATTGCCCGACAGCATGGCCACGGTGAGATCGAGAGAGGGCCACTGAGTGAAATTATTCGAGTGCCTGCCATTTGGGCCGCTGTCATCGCGGTTGCGCTCAACCTCAATGGGGTCGAACCCCCTGATGGTCTACAAAAACTCCTCTCTCTGTTGGGGAACTCGGTAGCCCCACTAATGTTGCTAGCACTGGGCATGGGGCTACGCTGGAGCAGTCTAAAATGGGGCAGCCTACCTGCACTCGCCCCGGCCATCACCATTCAGCTAATGATGATGCCATTCATGATCTACTGGATCAGTCACGGTGTTGGACTGGAAGGGGACCTGCGCGCCGCAGTGATCATTGAGGCAGCGATGCCCACTATGGTGTTGGGAATGGTGATCAGTGACCGATTCCGCCTCAATACCGAGCTATTTGCCGCTGCAACCACACTCTCGACAGCCCTCTCGCTGGTTACACTTCCCCTCTGGTACAGCTGGCTCAGCTGATTTATGATCAGTCTGCAATAACAACAACCAAAGGATTGAACTCGATGAAACCAATGTTCAGAATCATCACAACCACTACCGCCCTACTTGCAGCACTCTCTCTGACTGGCTGTAACGAAGGTAGCAATACGCAACAAGGCGCATCCGCCCCTGCAGCAGCAAAAGAGAGCTATACCCTGAGACTGGCCCATACCTGGCCAACCAACTTCCCCGTCTTTGGTGATGCTATCCACAACATGGCCAAGATGGCGAACAAGATGTCCGATGGCCGCATCAACATTACAATCGACTCCAAGAACAAACACAAGGCCCCACTCGGCATCTTCGACATGGTCAAGTCGGGCCAGTATGACATGGGCCACTCTGCCTCTTACTATTGGAAAGGCAAAGTCCCCAACACTCTCTTCTTCACCACCATGCCGTTCGGTATGACGGCACCTGAGCAGTATGCATGGCGCTACTATGGCGGCGGCCAAGAGCTGGCGGAGAAAGTGTATACACCGCATAACCTCATCACCTTCCCTGGCGGCAACACCGGCAACCAGATGGGCGGCTGGTTCCAGAAGGAGATCAACTCCATTGATGATCTACAGGGCCTAAAGATGCGTATCCCAGGATTCGCGGGTGAAGTGCTGGCAAAAGTTGGCGCAAAGCCCACCAATATTCCAGCCGGTGAGCTCTATACCGCACTAGAACGCGGCACCATCGATGCTCTGGAGTGGGTTGGCCCATCACTGGATCTGCGTATGGGCTTCCACAAGATTGCCCCCTACTACTACACCGGCTGGCATGAGCCCGGTACCGAGCTGCAGTTCCTGATCAACAAGGAGAAGTGGAATAGCTTCCCTGCGGACATTCAGGAGATTCTCCGTGTCGCCATGCGGACGGCGGCCTACGACATGTATGCCCACTCCTACCATGAGAGCGCCAACAACTGGGCATCGATCAAATCTGAGTACCCCAACATTCAGGTTAAATCGTTCCCAACGGAGGTCCTGCAGGCGATGAAGGTGGCCAATGATGCGCTGATCACCGAACGTGCGGCATCCGATCCACTAGCCAAGGAGATCATCGACTCACAAGCCGCCTATCTAAAGAAGGCCCGCGCCTGGAGCAAGATCTCGGATCAGAGTTACTTCAAGACCATGGAAGCACTCAAATAACAGAGACTCATCACTTTGAGACAAAAGGGGCCGCAAGGCCCCTTTTTTGTACCCCAAAGAGGCTCCCTAGTTAGCATGATCACCAGGGCGAGCGCTGCCTCAACACGGGTATAATGGCCGGATGAACCTGGAACAGACCATCCACCGCATCACTCAGGGGGTGGGAAAGCTCTCCGCTATTTTACTGCTACTACTGCTACTCAACGTCTTCTATGACGTGATCATGCGTTACCTCTTCAATGATGTCTCCATCGGCATGCAGGAGTTGGAATGGCATCTCTATGCGACCGTTTTTCTGCTTGGCATCTCCTATACCCTGTCACAGGATGGCCATGTGCGAGTTGACCTGATCTATAACCAACTCTCACCCCGGCGGCAGGCGATGGTTGATATTGGTGGCACACTGCTGCTATTGATCCCTTTTGCGCTCCTGATCAGCTGGTATGGCATCGGCTTTGTGGCAGATAGCTATCAGCTGGGCGAGGGGAGTGGCGACCCGGGTGGCCTCCCTCACCGATGGATCATCAAGTCGATGATCCCGCTCGCCTTTATCCTGCTGATCATCAGCAGTATCGGCTTTATGCTGCGGGCATGGCGGCGGATGGAGGAGGCATCATGATCGGCATCCTGATGTTTGTTTTTGCTCTGTTGTTGCTGCTGTTTGGCTTTCCTGTCGCCTTCACCTTCGGCGGCATCGCGCTGATCTTTGGCGTCCTTTCGGAGGGGGTACAGATCTTCGCCTTTATGCCCTATCGTATTCAATCGATCATGGAGAACTCAGTATTGATGGCGGTACCACTCTTCATTTTCATGGGAATCATGCTACAGAAGACCGAGCTGGCAGAGCAGCTACTGGAGTCGATGGGTAAGCTCTTCGGCAAACTTTCAGGCGGGTTGGCAATCTCAACCATCCTGGTTGGCACGCTGCTTGCCGCCTCAACCGGCGTGGTGGGGGCCAGCGTAGTGGCCATGGGCGTCATCTCACTGCCGGTAATGCTGAAGTACAAATACAATCGCCCTCTGAGTTGTGGCGTGATCTGCGCCTCGGGAACGCTAGGTCAGATCATCCCGCCATCGATCATTCTCATTATTCTCGGAGACGTGATGGGACTGCCTGTCGGTGATCTGTTCAAGGCAGCAGTCATTCCAGGACTGATACTGGTCAGTCTCTATATTCTCTATGTACTGATCTATACCCACATGGTCGAGGGGAGTGCTCCCCCGATTCCATTTGAAGACGATGGCACAACTCGCAGACAGCAGTATTTCGATGCGCTGAAAGCGATTGTGCCGCCGATGGTGCTGATTATTGTGGTATTGGGGTCGATCTTCTCCGGTATCGCCACCCCGACCGAGTCCTCTGCGGTGGGTGGCATTGGTGCCATTCTGCTGTCGATGTTCTACCGTAAGTTCTCTTTCAGGGCACTGCTCGATAGTGCCGAGGAGACGGTCAAGATCACCGCCATGGTCTTCGCCATTCTGGTCGGTGCGACCGCCTTCTCGATGGCCTTTACCTACACTGGTGGCGACCGCATTGTGGAGGAGTATCTGCTGCAGCTGCCGGGCGAAAAGTGGGGCTTCCTGGTCTTCTCGATGCTGTTCATTCTGCTGCTTGGCTTCTTTATCGACTTTGTAGAGATCGCCTTTATTGTGGTGCCGATCTTGATGCCGATTGCAGAGGTTTTGGGCATTCCGATGCTCTGGTATGCCATCCTGATTGCGATGAATCTGCAGACCTCTTTTCTCACCCCGCCCTTTGGGTTCAGCCTCTTCTACCTGAAAGGGGTGGCTCCACCCGAGGTGAAGACAACTGAGATCTATCGTGGCGTGACGCCCTTTATTCTGATCCAGATCTCAGTACTGGGCTCCATTCTCGCCTTCCCCGGATTTTATGGATTGAGCTAACGCGGATCAGACCGATTCAACCGGGCGCCCCTCTTCGCGCCACTGCTTCATTCCACCGGAGACCACCTCAACCTGAGTGAAGCCTTCACGAGCCAGCAATCGTGCTGCCTTGGCTGAACGACGATCAGTGGTACAGATGATGGCAATGGGCTGCTCACGGTACTCTGCCAGCTCTGAAAGGCGAGAGGAGAGCGCCTCGACAGGAAGATTGAACGCCGAGATGATGTGACCCAACTCCCCATCAAAGTCGGCCACCGTACGCACATCAAGCAATACCCCAGCCTCATCACCATCCAGCCGCTGTTGCAATTGATCAATATCGATCCGATCCAGGTGGCGGATACGCTGTATCAACCGAGGCAGAAAGGCGACCACTGCCAACAGTGCCAGCGCCATCATCCCTTTCTGAACTATATCGTCCCCACCTGTCGCAGCCTCTCGGCCCGCATACCCCAAGTAGGTGTAGGCAATTGCACCGGGGATCATGAAGATCCAGGTTGCCAGTAGATAGTGAAGGAATCGGATTCGGGTCAGCCCAAGCGCATAATTGAGCAGATTAAAGGGGAACAGTGGGACCAGCCGCACAAAGGCAACAAAACGCCACCCTTCCGAGGCCACGCCATCCATCAACCGCTGCAGGCGGTGATCCGCTTTTCTCTCGACCCATCCAGAAGCGATGGTACGGGCCAGCAGAAAGGCAATTCCAGCACCGATGGTGGCCCCAGTGAGATTATAGAGGCTACCCCAAACCGGGCCAAACAGCACACCACCCAGCAAGGTAAGAATCGATCCGGGGAAAAAGAGTGGCGTCGCAATCGCATAGATCACGATAAATACAACAGGTGCAGCAGCGCCCAACTGTTCCAACCAGATCTGCGCACGCGCCAGATCAATCTGATCCCGGTTGAGGAGCACCACGCTAATACCGGCAAGCAGCGCCGTCGCCAGCACGACCCGTCCCCACTTCTGAAGTGAACTACTCACCCTTCTTGCTCCAGCTGCGGCGGTTGATCACATAATGATGGATGGTCCCTTTAAAAGGGAGCGTCAACATCCCCGGCAGCCGATTCACCTCTACAGGATCACGATACCCCTCGATGCCAATCTCCATCGCCTCATGCCCTTTCCTGGGTTGTGCGATATAGGTCCCCATCATCCGATCCCAGATCGATAGATTGAAGCCGAAATTGGAGTTAGCCTCATCCTCTTCCGTAGAGTGGTGGACCCGGTGCATATCAGGGGTCACAAAGAGTATCCGCAACAGACGATCCACCGACACTGGCAGACGAATATTTCCATGATTGAACATCGCCATCGCATTGAGGACCACTTCAAAGATTACCACTGCAACCACAGGCGGCCCCAGTACCAGCAAGGTGGCAAACTTGATCAACATCGAGATCACAATCTCAATGGGGTGGAAGCGCGCCCCGGTGGTAACGTCATACTCTAGATCGGCATGGTGAACCCGGTGCAGCCGCCACAGCACCGGCACGGCATGAACCAACACATGCTGCAGCCAGATGACAAAATCCATCGCCACCACAGCGACCACCACTTCGAGTGCAAAAGGCCAATCGAGATGATTGAGAATACCCCAATTCTGCTCTACCCCCATTGCGGCCAGCCCCACTGCGGCAATGGGAAAGAGCAGCCGCAGAATAGCGGTGTTGAGAAAGACGATCCCTAGATTATTGCTCCAACGCAGCAACCGGGTCAGTACCCGCTTACGGCGCGGCATCACCGCTTCCCACAGCGCAATCAGCGCAAAAACACCGAGAAAAAAGCCCAACCGAATGGCGGGCTCATTGGCCAATACCCACTGTTCAAATTCCATTACTATCCCTTTCAGATCATCTTCTACACTTAATTCAATACCACCACAAATATGCGCAAATCAGATGATATCTTTGTTCCCACCATCATCGCACCCCATCTTGGCTACCGTGTAATCGCTTACAAGAATGGAACCACGGAATTCTAGAGTACTCAACTCATCAAGAGGGCACTCCAGAATCACTCAGATGATGATTAGCAATACCAGATAAGGAACCACAAACAGCACGAAGATGGCCAGTTTATAGATCCCCATTCCGGCGTAATGGATTTGGTCAAAGCGCTCAGTCGGAATCTGGAACCAGCGGGTATGAATACGATAGACCCAGTCATGCAACCAGACAAACATCCCGAACCAGTAGAGCAGGATGCCAATATGGATAACGATGGACCAGCCCAGGAAGGCCTGCACCATTGCCAGTGTCATGACTCACTCCCTTTCCGCATCGGAAAGCGGACGGAAAACCAATTATAGAGCCAACCAAGCACCAGCCCTGCAATGGCTGCATCGATAAATCCCCAGATGCCGCCAATGACTCCACCCAATAGTCCGGGTCCATAGCCGATATAGAGGGATTCAAATAGGGTAACCCATGCGCCGCCATAGCCCAGTGGAGCAATCCAGCCAACCACCAACATGGCACCACCCCAGATGATCCCCAACGAGAGTGCAAGTGCGCGAATGTTGATCATGATGCCACTCCTCTTTTTTCTGTCCTAACCTGAATATAGGTCATACAGAAGGGAGATCAATAGCTCAGCCGTGCATGATCTCCCAGGGACGGCGAATCTCTTCAATCAACTCTGCGGGGCTGAAGTTTCGTGACTTGCGCACAAACTCTTTACCATCGAGAAAGAGGAGAATAGTAGGCACTGCAAAGACACTGTATTGCCCTGCAATTTCAGGTGTTTCAGTCGAATCGACATAATAGCGTTGAATTTCAGGGTAGTGCTGCTGAAACAGTTCAGTCAATTTTGGGCGTAACACCTTACAGACATTACACTGCGGTGTACTGAAGTAGAGCAACACACCAGCGTGCTCACTGAGTGCAGATTGAAGTGCCTCCAGGCTCTGGAGGGCCGGGTCACTCACTGCCCGGACTCTCCCCAGATCTCTTGATTGGACCAGAGCCATGCGGCGCCACGAACGCCACTAGAGTCGCCATAACGCGCACGAACCAGCTGGGTCTGCACCTCATCGGAGAAGACGTATTCACCCCAGAGATTTCTGACATGTGGATAGAGACGATCGATGTTGGAGACCCCGCCACCAAGCACAATCACTTTTGGATCAAGCAGATTAATCACAGTTGAAAGCCCTCGCGCCAATCGCTCTTCATACTGTGCCAAAACCTCATCTGCATCCTGTTCTCCTTGTTGTGCCCGTCGTGCAATTTCCTCTGCCGGGATCTGGATACCACTGCGTCGATAATAACTCATCTGCAGCCCCGGTCCAGAGAGAAAAGTCTCGATACACCCCCTTTTTCCACAGTAACATTCTGGACCTGGGCACTCTTCATCACGCGGCCATGGCAGTGGATTATGACCCCACTCTCCACCAATCGCATTGACACCCGTCACGACCTGTTGGTTGATGACAATCCCGCCTCCCACACCAGTCCCCAGGATCACTCCGAAGACGCTCTCGGCACCAGCCGCAGCCCCATCGATTGCCTCAGAGAGGGCAAAACAGTTGGCATCATTGGCAAGGCGCACTGGACGCTGCAGGCACTCTTCCAGATCCCGGTTAAGCGGATGACCAATCAATGCTGTGGAGTTGGCATTTTTCACCAAACCCGTGGCTGGAGAGAGAGCGCCGGGCATCCCAATACCGATTGATCCATAGCGGCCACTTTGCTGCTCGACTACCGCAACCAGCTGTGCAATCGCCTCCACTGTCCCTTGGTAGTCCCCCTGTGGGGTAGAAACCCGCTGGCGCAATAACTCCTGTCCAGACCGATCAATCACCATCGCCTCAATCTTGGTGCCCCCCAGATCAATCCCGATTCTGCAGTTGACCTCCTTCATCAGGCCACTTCGCGTAGCGACGAAAGGGATTGCAACGCTTTCGAGAGCTGTTCCCACTCCCCTTCGCTTGCCGGAAGTCCCAAGCGAATGGCCTTGGGTTGATCAAACCGGCGAACCAGGATTCCTTGCTGGGCCAACTGATCAAATACCCCTTCGGCATCCGCCACCATCATCCACTGAAACAGCGCGGTACCACCTCCATGCGTGAGCCCAGCCGATACCAATAGCTGACGTAGGCGCTCTGACTCTCGCGGAAGCTGATTCACCATCTGCTGCTGCCAAGAGCGATCTTGTAACGCATGACACGCCACCCACTGTGCAGGATGACTCAATGACCAGGGGCCAAGCTGATGCTCAACCCGCTGTCTCAGCGACGCAGTTGCAAAGAGAAATCCGCAACGAATCCCGGCAAGACCGAAAAACTTCCCCAGTGAACGCAGTACCAGCAGCCCTGTTCTTGGCTCTTCCTGATGACAGAGACTCTGCTCTGACGTGACATCGATAAAGGCCTCATCGATCACCAGCCAGCCGCCTCGGTCGGCCAACTGCTGATGCCAATGCAGCAGTCGCTCTCTGGAGAATCGTTCTCCTGTCGGATTATTGGGATTCACCACCACCAGCACATCCAGTGCTGGTAGCGCTAACTCAATCTCTTCCGATGCAAGCGCAACCACAGCGTGGCCTGCCCGCTCCCATCCAGATCGATGCTCCAAATAGGAGGGCGCAAGGATGCCGACTCGGCTCTGTGACCGTAACTGGGGCAGTAGCTGAATAGCCGCCTGCGTCCCAGCAATCGGCAACATCGCATCGCTTCCATAATAGTCTGCGGCTGCCTGCAGCAACTGTGGATCTTTCTCTGGCAGACGTTGCCAGACCGCTGGCGGGATATCAGGCACCGGCCAACCATGCGGGTTAATACCTGTAGAAAGGTCGACCATCTGATCTGGCGACACTCCATAACGGGTCGCCCAGTAGTCTCGTGCACCACCGTGCTGAGGCACCTCTAAGATCGTACTCACCAAACCCACTCCAACAGTAAGACTACACTCCAAAGTAGCATCATCCAGAGGAGTGTTGCCCGTTGCAGCAATGAGATCGATTGGCCAATTGTCTCTGCTTCAACAATCTCCCCAGCCCCCAGATCAGGCCGTTCCACCCGCTCACCATGATACTGCGCTGCTCCACCTAGACGAACCCTCAGCGCACCCGCTCCAGCCGCCATCACCACGCCCGCATTAGGGCTCTCACAGTGCGCTGCCTGCTCTCGCCAACACTGTATCGCAGTAGAAAAGTGGCCCACCAACGCATAACTGATCGCGGTCAAACGGGCGGGCACCCAGTTCAACAGGTCATCCGCCCTTGCCGGCCACCAACCAAAATGGATCAGACGATCGTTTTTGTATCCCCACATTGCATCCAGAGTATTGGCAGAACGATAGAGCAGGGCACCGGGGATCCCTGCAATCATGAACCAGAACAGTGCACCAAACAGCGCATCATTGCCATTTTCCAACACCGACTCTGTGGCCGCCTTCGCCACTCCCTGCTGATCCAGCGCATTAGTCTCCCGGCTCACCATCTTTCCCACCTCGGTACGCGACTGCTGCAATTGATTGGATTGCAACGCCTGCTCTACCGCACGACCATGATCGATCAGACTACGCCCTCCAATTACCAGATAGAGCACCAGAGCCTGCACTACCAGTGCCACAGCACCCTCCAGATAGAGCAGCAACAGAGAGAGAAAGAGCACAGGAAACATCACCCCACTCCATCCCATCACCCCACACATCCGTGGTGGCGGCTCCCGCCTGCCACGAAACAGTGCAGCCTCGACCCAGCTTGCAACCCACCCAAAACCAATCAGCGGATGAAAGCGGCGCGGCTCACCCAGCCACCAGTCCAGCAGCAGTGCAACCGTGACAACCAGTGCAATATCAATCATCCCCCCATCGTATAATGTTGCGCCATGAATTTCACCTTAATGGTACAGGGCACCACCTCGGATGCTGGCAAGAGCGTCATCACGGCTGGACTCTGTCGACTGCTCCATCGCAGAGGACATCCCGTAGCCCCATTCAAGCCACAGAACATGGCCCTCAACAGTGCGGTCACAGTAGATGGAGGAGAGATTGGGCGGGCACAGGCGCTGCAGGCCACTGCAGCTGGCGTCACTGCAACGACAGACATGAATCCAGTCCTGCTGAAGCCGACCACTGATATCGGCGCGCAAGTCATTCTTCATGGTAAGGCCTATGGCAACCGCGATGCCCAAACCTACCATCAACTCAAGCTACAACTACTACAAGAGGTGGTCGGTGCATACCAAAGGTTGATCAACCAGTATGGTACGGTACTGGTTGAAGGGGCTGGCAGCCCAGCCGAGATCAACCTGCGTGACCGAGACATTGCCAACATGGGATTTGCAGAGGCGGTCGACTGTCCCGTTGTCATAGTGGCCGATATCGATCGCGGCGGCGTGTTTGCTCACCTGGTGGGCACGCTTGAGTTGCTTTCACAGAGTGAACAGGATCGAGTGATCGGCTTCATCATCAATCGCTTCCGTGGCGATATCAAACTACTGGAATCCGGTTTGAGGTGGCTAGAAGAGCGCACCGGAAAACCGGTAATTGGGGTACTACCCTACCTTCACGGACTTCATCTGGATGCCGAGGATGCACTCCCTCAGCAGACCTCATCCAACCCGAATGCTAGGCTCAAGATCATTGTTCCGGCACTGCCTCGAATCAGTAACCACACCGATCTTGATCCACTGCGCCACCACCCAGAGGTTGATCTGCAGATCATCCCACCCAACCAGCCCCCACCTGCGGCCGATCTGATTTTGCTCCCCGGTAGCAAGAGTGTCCGCAGCGATCTCGAGTGGCTACGTCAACAGGGGTGGGAGTCCGCAATCCAGCGGCACCTGCGCTATGGCGGCAAAGTACTGGGGATCTGTGGTGGATTCCAGATGCTTGGCACCATCCTCCGTGACCCCGAGGGCATCGAAGGCGTAGCCGGGGAATCCTCAGGACTGGGGTTACTGGAACTTGAGACCACATTGAAACCAGAAAAGCAGTTAAGAAATGTTTATGGGACACTTACGCTGGATCAGGCAACCGTCGAGGGGTACGAGATTCATGCCGGAGTCACCAGCGGCCCTGCACTGGAACAGCCTCTGGTGACGCTCTCTGACTACCGCTTTGATGGCGCACTCTCCAGCGATCAACAAGTTGCCGGCAGCTATCTCCATGGACTGCTGGATCACCCAGAGAGCCTTCATGCCGTGCTGCAGTGGGCCGGATTATCTGCTTCAAAACGGGTCGACATCAACCAACTCCGCGAGGAGAGTCTGGAGCGGCTGGCCGACACACTGGAACAGCATCTGAATCTGGAACTGATCTTTCCGGAACGGAACTTTTGAACTGCCTCAGACTCAAACCTTTTCAACAATTCATATCTACCCAGAGGATCCCCAATGAATATCAAAAACCACCTGCTTGCCACTACTGCCCTGCTACCACTACTGCTCACCCATGCCCAGGCGGATGAGCGACAGATGGTGGAGATGCCAGCGATGATGCAGGAACACATGTTGAGCAATATGCGCGACCATGTGGCGGCTCTGCACGATATTCTCACAGCACTCTCCAGAGATGAACTGGATCAGGCGGCCACCATTGCGGAACAGCGCCTCGGCATGAGCTCACTCGATAACCATGGCGCCAGTCATATGGCCAACTTCATGCCGGAGGGGATGGCTGCCGCTGGTACCCGTATGCATCGTGCGGCCAGCCAACTTGCACGAACTGCAGAGGAGGGAGATCGAATCGCCGCTTATGACCAACTCAATCAGATCACTGCGGCCTGTGTAGCTTGCCACGCCGGTTATCGAATTCACTAACCCCAACTATTTCAAGTCAGATCTGGACCTGGATCAATACCAACAGTAGAAGCAGTAATAGCTCCATCTTCTCTACCATTGCTCCAGCCAGATCTCCGGTAATCCCCCCCAGTCGCTGCACCACAATCCGACGACCAAGCAGCGCAACACAAAGATAGAGCAGGATCACGGCCCAGTGGATGCCATAGGTGACTGCCAACAGCAGTACCGTGATCTGCACAACCGCAGCCCTCAAGCGGGAAATATTTCTCCCTAGATTCTCTCCCATCCCCTCTGCACGCAGGTAGGGGGTCCATTGAAACAGTGGAATGAGTAGTGTGCGCGCCAGCAGGGGCGGCCAGAGCAACAACATCCACTGGCCGGCCTCAAGCAGGGCCACCAAGGCACTCCACTTCAGCAACAATAACAGCACAATTGCAGTCACTCCCATCGGCCCTGAAGCGGGATCTTTCATGATCTCCAGCGTACGTTCCCGATCTCCCATTCCCCCCACCCAGGCATCGGCACTGTCGGCCAATCCATCGAGATGAAGCCCACCAGTTACTCCAACCCAAAGCGCGAGCAACAGTGCCGCCTGAAAGAACAGGGAATGTCCTGCCAACAGCTGAGAAACCAGTAACAACAGGCCTCCAATAACGGCCCCCACCAGTGGATAGAAGAGGATGGAGCGCCCCTGATTTTTGGCCGAGTACTCCACTGCAACCGGAACCGGGATTCGGGTCAGTAACTGAAAGGCAATGATAAGTGGCTGCATTGAGCGGTTTAACCTTCTGAGACACCCGCCTCAGAGAAGGTCGCCATTCCCTGATGCAACGCACAGGCCTGATGCAACAGCGGCAATGACACTGCGGCACCACTCCCCTCCCCCAGCCTCATTCCAAGATCCAGCAGTGGGTCAGCATCCAGCGCATCCAGTACCATCTTGTGCCCCTGCTCGGCAGAACGGTGAGAGAAGAGCATCCATGAACGCACCTGAGGGGTGAGGCGAATCGCCACCAAAGCTGCAACAGAGGCAATGAATCCATCAACCAGAATCGGCATACGCTGCTGTGCCGCTGCCAGATAGCTGCCGCAGAGGGCTGCGATCTCCAGACCGCCCAGCGCACCGAGGATCTCTAGCGGTTGCTTTGGATTGAGATCGTGCTGCACCAGTGCGCGCTCAACCACCCGCTCTTTTAACTCTACACCCTCATCATTTAATCCTGTTCCACGCCCTACCACAGCTGCTGCCTCTACCCCTAGCAACGCTGCAGCCAGTGCTGAGGCAGCTGTGGTATTGGCAATCCCCATCTCTCCACCAATAAAGAGATCCGCTCCACGGTCGAGCGCCCGTCCAGCCGCCTCACGTCCAATACTCAAGGCTCGATCCAGCTGCTCATGATCCATCGCCGGCTGCTTGCAGAAGTTGGCACTACCCGCTGCAATCCTGCAATCCAATACACCATCCAGCGCTTCAATCTCCTCCAGTGTCCCCACATTGACCACCTCAAGCGCTGCACCGTTCGTCTGGGCCAACACACTGATGGCCGCCCCGCCCCGAGAGAAGTTGCGCACCATCTCTACTGTCACCGACTGCGGAAAGGCAGAGACTCCCTCTTCGGCAACACCGTGGTCTGCAGCGAATATGGTAATGGCAGGACGATTAATCTGTGGAAATTCCTGCCCCTGCATTGCGCATAGCTCAACCGCAATCGACTCCAGTTTTCCCAGCGAACCCGGCGGCTTGGTCAGCTGCATCTGACGCGCCAGTGCCCTCTCTGATTGATCAATATCAGGGGCCGCAATCCCACTCTCCCACCACCGTTTCATCAATGCTCTCCCTTGAGAGTCTGCGGGAGCCCCGCAACAACCCAGGTCACCTGCTCGCAGACTTCGGCCAAACGCTGGTGGAGTCGCCCCGCCTGATCACAAAATTGACGACTGAGTGGATCCATCGGCACCACGCCCTGACCAACCTCATTACTGACCATCAAAATATCTCCCACCAAGGTTGGCAGAGCCTCAACCAACGCCTCTTGTTCATGCTCCAATCGAACTGGATCCTCCAGCATCAACAGGTTGGTCAGCCATAGCGTCAAACACTCCACCAGAATGGTGCGCCCCTCCTGAGCATTTTCCTGAAGCACCTCCACCAGACTCAGTGGCTCTTCAATCAGTTGCCAGCGCTCCGATCGAGCAGACTGATGGTGCACAATTCGTGCTGCCATCTCTCCATCACCCGCCGTTGCGGTCGCCAGATAGAGCCACTCTTCACCCCGTTGGAGGGCTACACGCTCCGCATAACGACTCTTTCCAGAACGAACCCCTCCGAGAATCAGTTCTCGCATCGTCTGCTCATACAGTAGAATGAATTTTTCATTTGCGGAATCATAGTTTTGTCGAGCGACTCAATCAACCTATCCCGGATTCAATCCTCTCATACAAGTGGCAGCACTCTGGTCATCAGCCTGCTATTGTTGATCTTGATGAGTCTGCTGGGAGTTGGAGCGATGCTCTCCGCACAGCAAGAGACCCGAATGGCCTCTAACTTCCGCACAGCAATTGCGGCATTTTACGCTGCAGAGACAGGGATTGAACAGGCCGTGATCAACCACCGCAATGACACCATCACAACCACATTCAGTGACTCGACAGGGTCAATCCAGTACAACACAACAGTCAGTGAGGCGTTCGGGCATTATACGGTACAGAGTGAGGGCGTGCACAACCACTCGGGCGCGCGCCATACCATTCACGCAATCCTCTCTGGCACACCTGGAGCCACTCCCCAAATCGAGCAGTGGAGCAACCGTGAGTAACCCTCTCTTCTCCGCCTATCTGACCAATGGCGAGCAGTGTAGCGGGGAGCTCCTGCAGATGAATCATACAGCTGGAACCATCGATTATCTGTCCCACTCGGAAAAGGGTATTGAGCAACTCCCTCTCTCCTCTGTCAGCCATCTCTATCACACCACCCCCCATTCACACAGCTCAGCCTTCCCCTTCACTGTCAATTTCTCCAGTGGACAGCATCTGGATGGACGTGCTGATGGCTATCAGAAGAGTAACTGGGGAGAGGACCTCTTCCATATCAACGGCAGCGACATTCATCTGCTGATCCCTCGCCAAAGCGGTCATAAAATCCACCACCACGCATCCTCTAACCGTGGCGACCAGACCATTCACTTGGTCGATCAAATGCTACAGGAGGCCATCGCTGAGCAGGCCTCTGACATCCACCTGCGGCCACTGCAATCCGTGGTTGAGGTACGCTATCGCATTGATGGTGAGATGCGTCTGACTCACCGTATTGAGCGGGCGCACTATCCTGCCGTGGTCAGCCGCATCAAGATCCTTGGCAATATGGATATTGCAGAGCACCGCCTGCCACAGGATGGCGCTCACCACCTCAACCTCCAGGATCGCAAGATCGATCTTCGGATATCTACAGTCCCCGTTCTGGAGGGAGAGAGCGTGGTCATCCGTATTCTGGATCCACAAGCAGGATTGATCGACCTCTCAGAGATTGGATTTCAATCTAATGATGAACAGCAGTTCCGCCAACTGCTCCAGAAAAAAAGCGGCCTGATCTTGGTCACCGGTCCAACCGGATCCGGAAAATCAACAACCCTCTATGCCGCCATGCAGGCACTTCGAGGAAACGACCTCAACATCATCAGCCTGGAAGATCCGGTGGAATACCGGATGGAGCATATCCGGCAAATTGATATCAACGATGCCGCAAACAACACCTTTGCCAAAAATCTGCGCCATGTCCTGCGGCACGATCCCGATGTCATCCTCATTGGCGAGATCCGGGACGAAGAGACCGCCCACATCGCACTACAAAGTGCCTATACCGGACACCTGGTGCTGAGCACACTCCATACTGGCAATGCCCCCAGCGCGATCTCTCGTCTACTGGAGATGGGCATTGAGCCCTACACCCTAAAAGATACCCTGCTTGGCGTTCTCTCTCAGCGACTGGTACGCAAACAGTGCCCAGAGTGTCACGCCGACGCCACGCTTCAACCGCACTGCGACCATTGCCGCCAAAGTGGCTACCGGGGAAGAGTGCCACTCTATGAACTGATGGTGGTGGACTCTCCCATTCGGGAACAGATCGTTGATGGGGTGACCGTCGAGCAGATTCAGCGACAGGCCATTGCATCCGGTATGGTTCCAATGGAAGAATATGCCGCTACTCTGGCCCAGCAAGGGGTAATTGCCCCGTAAAACCATCCATGATCCATCCGCCCAATTCAACAATTATCCAACAGAATATCTCCCATGCCCTACAAGAGGACATCGGCAACGGTGACATTACAGCCCAACTGATTACCCCACAGAAGCAGGCGACAGCCACTCTGATCACTCGTGAACCGATGGTGCTTTGTGGACAATCTTGGGTGGAGGAGAGCTTTCGTCAATTGGATGCCACCACCACCTTTAAATGGCATCTTGAGGAGGGCGACCACGCAACGGCCAACCAGACACTGCTCACCATCCAGGGAAGTGCCCGCACACTGCTGACTGCGGAGCGTACCGCAATGAACTTTTTGCAGACCCTGTCAGCCACCGCGACTGTGACTCAGCGCCACGTATCCACCATCTCCGGCTACAAGACAAAGATTCTCGACACCCGAAAAACCATCCCTGGTCTGCGTGAGGCCCAGAAATATGCTGTCCGCTGCGGCGGCGGAACCAACCATCGCCTGGGCCTTCATGATGCTTTTCTGATCAAGGAGAATCACATTGCAGCCTGCGGCTCCATCAGTGCAGCCATCACCACTGCACGCACCATTGCTCCAGATCAACCTGTTGAGGTTGAGGTGGAAAGCCTGGAGGAGTTGCAACAGGCACTGAAAAGCGGCAGTGACATCATCATGCTCGACAACTTCTCGATCGAGCAGATGAAGGCGGCAGTCACAACCAATCAGGGGCGCGCAAAACTGGAGGTCTCCGGCAATGTTTCAGAGGAGCAGTTGATGAACATTGCGGCAACTGGCGTCGATTACATCTCCATCGGGGCACTCACCAAGCACATTCAGGCCATTGATCTCTCCATGCGTTTGACGAGCTAATTCAACTCGAAGCCATTCACTCTGCTTTCGGCTTGGGTTTCCACTTCAGCTTCTTCTCAATCGAGGCAATCATCATCCCGGCCACATCTTTTCCAGTGGCCCCCTCAATCCCTTCCAGCCCCGGAGAGGAGTTGACCTCCAGCAACAGCGGTCCACTCTTCGAACGAATAATATCAACACCGGCAACCTTGAGCCCCAGCACTCGGGCCGCTTTCACCGCCAGCGCCCGCTCTTTCGGGGTAATGCGAACAATGGATGCAGTGCCCCCTTGATGGATGTTGGCCCGGAATTCTCCTGGCGCCGCCTCTCGTTGAATCGAGGCCACCACCTTTCCGTCAATGACGAAGCAGCGCAGATCTTTCCCCTCTGCTTCCTTGACAAACTCCTGCACCAATAAGTTGGCTCGCAGCGCCTTGAAAGCGTTGATCACACTCTCCCCCGCCTTCTTGGTCTCCGCCAACACCACGCCACGCCCCTGGGTCCCCTCCAACAGTTTCACGATCAGCGGGGCACCATCCACCATATCGATCAGGTCGTTGGTATCCATCGGTGAATTTGCAAAACCGGTGGTCGGAATATTGAGACCGCTCTTGACCATCAACTGTAGCGAGAAGAGTTTGTCTCTGGATTGGGTGATCGCATCCGAGGAGTTGATGGTATAGACCCCCATACTCTCGAACTGCCGTGCCAATGCACAGCCATAGAAAGTGGCACTGGGACGGATCCGGGTGATAATCGCATCAAGATCATTCAGCACCTTTCCACCTCGGTAGTGAACCTCTGGATTCTCCGCATCCAACTTCATATAGCACTGCTTGATATTGAGAAAGACCATCTGGTGGCCACGCTCCTCCCCTGCCTCAATGATGCGACGGTTACTGTAGAGCTCTGCATTGCTGGCCAACAGGCCAACCTTCAACCCGGTTCTTCGTGACTTCTCTTTACGCCCATACCACTCATCCAGCTGCCCCTTTTCAACTGCTCCCTGCAGGAAGTTGGCCGAGGGGTCGACCAGAATGCGACTATTCATCGCCTCCCTTCCCAGCAGCATCCGATACCCCATAGAGTCACGGTTGGCGAGTGTCAACTCAACCGACCACACCTGACCGCCCAGGCGAAGATCTGCACGAACCACAAAACGGGTCTGCGAGATCCCACTCGAACTCTTGACTCGCCGTTTATCAACCACCGGGCATTCACAACGCACCACCGCCTTACGGTTGTTTTGCAATGGATAAACCTCAAAGCTGACCCATGGCTCTCCATCCCGCTTGAACTGCTGGATATTGGAGGCGTGAATCGATGAGGTCTTGGCACCAGAGTCAACACGCGCCTTGATCCCCGGAATCGCCAGTCCAGGAAAGGCACACCACTCCTGACTCCCAACCACCATCTTTTCGCCCTGAGCACTCATCTGAATGGACTCCTATTTTTTACGTTGAAACAGGTCGGTACGGCGACTGACCAGACGATCCAGGAAGAGCAGGCCATCCAGGTGGTCCACCTCATGCTGGATCGCCCGCGCCTCAAACCCTTCGCTCTGATATTCGTGCAATTCCCCCGTTTCATCTTGCGCTGTGAACTGGATTTCGGTGGCCCGGATCACATTACCGGTATAGTCCGGGACGGACATGCAGCCCTCACGCCCCAACTCATACCCCTCCCACTTCGTAATCTCTGGATTGATCAGCACCATGCGCCCTTGATTGAGGACTGGCTTCTTCTTTTTTCCACGTGTCATGCCAGTGAGATCCACGATACAGAGCTGCTGATTGCGCCCGACCTGCGGTGCCGCAATTCCGATGCCTCCTGGTTGCGTACGCATGAACGCTTCCAACTCGGCAACAAACTGCCGCAGTTCATCATCAAAGATCGTGACCGGCTCACACCTCTGCTTCAGCCGCTCATCCGGATAGGTCAGAATTTCCATCAGCCGATCAGCGTCTCAATCTCTTCAACCCGGAACTCAATGGTATCGGCCAGTGGCTCCAGCGCACGGTGAATCTCCTCATCTCCCTGCTGTGCCACCCCCTCAATAATCAGAATATAGATCGGCGCCGCTTCACTGCCGCCCACCTGTGAATCGAGATCGGTGATATCAAAACCGGCCTCTGCCAGTGCACCCGTCACTTGCGCCACAATGCCAGGGCGATCCGCCCCATGAACTACCACCCGAAGGTCGGGAATCTGATGTTGGTGGAGTCCCGCATCAATGGTATCGATATGGAGGTGTAGCCCCAACTGCTCGGTCACCGGTTGTAGTGCCTTGGTCAGTGCCCCCGCCTCACCTCGCACCATCATCATCACCGAAAAGTTACAGCCGAGCCGCATCATTGTGGTCTCGCCCAGCGCACCACCCGCCTCAAACAGTGCTGCCGTCACCTTCGCCACAATCCCCGGTTGATCGCGCCCCACCAGAGACATCATGTACCAGTTGTCACTCATTATCACCACCTCCCAAATTGATCACTGCACCCTGTCGTGGAGAAAACATAGCAACACCTCACCGACTGCGCTAGCGCAGTTTTTCAATAATTGCTTTCGAAAACATCCATACGGTACTTCTTGAAGTTCTCCGTCTGCTCCAGAATCTCTTTGTAGACCTCATCATTGGCCACTGGCGCTTCAACGCATCAAGCAGACCAATGATCTCATCGGTGAAATCCTCCACTACATTACCAACCAGCACATCCTCCTCCTTACGCTCGTTGTAACGCTCCACCAGCGCTTGGAACTGTTTTGAGAAATCGACCCCCTTCAGGTGAACCGCACGACATTAACAATTGTGTTTCAAAATGTTACGACGTTACCACGCCATTCACCACAAGAGTCTGGGTTACACCTCCAGATCAAACAGCGCCTGAAGCTCTTCCGGACTGAAGGTGGCACCCAGATTCACCTTTTCTGCACCATAGAGCCCATCTGCCAGCGCCTGTTTTCTCTGCTGCATCTCCATGATCTTCTCCTCTACGGTATTGGCGGCAATGAATTTATAGACAAACACCGGCTTGTCTTGTCCGATACGGTAGGCACGATCAGTGGCCTGATTTTCAGTTGCCGGGTTCCACCAGGGGTCGTAGTGAATGACGGTATCCGCTGCGGTGAGGTTGAGGCCGGTTCCTCCTGCCTTGAGGCTGATCAGGAACAGCGGCACCTCTCCCGCCTGAAAGCGCTCGACCGGGGTGCCCCGATCTTTAGTGTTGCCGGTCAGTTTGACGTAGTCGATCTTTCTCTTCTGTAGCGCCTCCTCAATCAACTTCAGCATGGAGGTGAACTGGGAGAAGAGGAGGATGCGCCGTCCCTCTTCGATCATCTCGGGCAGGAAGTCCATCAACATATCGAGTTTTGCAGAGCGCTTCTCCTTTTTGGCACTCTCCAGTTTCAGCAGTCGTGGATCACAGCAGACCTGGCGCAGTTTGAGCAGCGCATCCAATATGATGATGTGGCTGCGATTGATCCCCTTCTTCTCCACCTCCTTGTGTACCTTTTTGTGCATGGCGAGGCGGATGGTTTCGTAGAGTTTGCGCTGGTCGCCCTCCAGCTCCACGGCACGGACGATCTCATTTTTTTGCGGTAGCTCGGTGGCCACCTGCTGTTTGGTACGGCGCAACATGAAAGGGGCGATTCGTTTCTGCAGTCGCTGTTGACGATCCTGGTCACCCTGTTTTTCAATGGGGTTTCGGTACTGTCTGCGGAACTGTTTCTCATCGCCCAACAGACCAGGGTTGAGAAAGTGCATCAGTGACCAGAGTTCACCCAGATGGTTCTCCATCGGGGTTCCAGTGAGACAGAGACGGTGCCTTGCCTGTAGTTGGTGCACCAGCTGTGTGGCCCGTGTACGCGGATTTTTGATCACCTGTGCCTCATCCAGCACCAGGGTGTTGTACTGGTGGCTCAGTAGGTGCTCGGCATCACGGCTGAGCAGTGGATAGGTGGTGAGCACCAGATCGCTCTTTGGAATCTGCTTAAACAGCGCTTGGCGCTTGGGGCCATGCAGTACAGTGACCTTCAGCTCCGGGGCAAAACGTGCCGCTTCAGAGCGCCAGTTGACCATCAGGCTAGTGGGGGCAATCACCAGATTAGGGTACTCTATCTCCCCCTGCTGCTTCTGTAGTAACAGGTGGGCCAGTGTCTGCACAGTTTTGCCCAGCCCCATATCATCGGCAAGAATGCCGCCCAGCTCCATCTGCTGTAGAAACTGTAGCCAGTTGAGTCCCTGTTGCTGGTAATCACGTAACGCTGCATGGAACTGTTGAGGCGGGTGCATATGCTCAATACCACTGAAGTCACGCAGCTTGTGCCCCAGCTCCAGTAGCCGCTCCCCACCCATCCAGCGCAGGTGGGCAGCCCCTTCGGCAGCCTGTAGTTCGGCCAGTCGTGCTGCCTCCAGTCGATTGAAGCGCAGTTGCCCTGATTCGTCCAACGGGTGCTCCTCATAGAGCTCTATCAGGGTGAGAAGAATGGTGCGCATCTTTCCCAGTGGGATCGGCAGCAGTCTCCCATCTTCCAGCGGGAGAACGATGGGCAAATCATCCTCCATGCTGGAGAGCAGTTCTGGTGTGATCTCGCCAGGGAGCTGTTTGAGTGACTCCATCAACATCGGCAACAGCGGAGTACGATGCCCCTCCAGTTCGACATCCACGCCCAGCGTAAACCACTCATTATCGGTTTCTTGCAGTTCAGCAAACCACTCATCCGGTTCACTGACAAACTGCCAGGGCCACTCCTCCGAGGTCTCGATGATCCATCCCTGCTGCTGCAGCTCAGGGACCACCTCCATAGAGAAGTCGAGCCCACCACTCTTCATATCGGGAAAAGTGAAGCGGCCAGTATATTCTGGAGGGATCTCCACCATATCCCCATTCTCTGCCGCCATCTCTTCAAACAGCAGTGTGGGTACCAGATGGCCCGATAGCTGATTGAGGAGCTGCTCCTCAATCTGAGCTTGTCGCGGAATTTTGAGCCGCTGCCCCTCTTTTTCTCTCCAGAGTGCCTCCTCTTCAGAGAAGAAGTTGACCCGCTCTCCGTCATAATCAAATTTCACCTCGATCATCGGTAGCGGCACGGGGTAGAGCTTTGGCTCTCGGTACCATGGCGATTCCTCCTCTTCGACCAGCACCTCACCAACCAATAGTGAAAGCACTGCAGTCGGTTTGACCTTTTTGGTTTTGGGGGGGGATACACACTTCGGTGTGGGGATGACGGAAAGGTCAGTCTCCTTTTTCAGCATCTCTATCATCTGCTCGGCTTCCTCTGGAGGCACGGAAGGCAGTTGATAGAGCTGTGCCAGCAGTGAGGCGGGGTGTTCGCTGACAATCTCCCCAACGTTGCCGGTTTGAGGATCCAGGTAGCAGGTCTTGTCGAGAAAGAGCAGCTGATTATCGGTATGCTCAGGCACCTGCAGCATCAGCTTCTGATCCCCTTGGGGCAGCTCCTTCCAGACCAGTTTGGAGAGGGCTGACGCGCCCGGTTGCAGAGTGATGCCATCATGCTGTTGCCAGCGGCAGCGACCACTGGATGCGAGATCGAGCAGCAGCTGGCTCCCCCCTTCACCATCGATATAGAACTCATTGGAGGTGAGTTTCCCCTGCAGGAAGAGTCTTCGCAGTAGCTGGAGATCCTCTCTCTGCACCAGCTTCGGAGGCTGGCCGTGAAGGGTGTTGTAGGGGTCAAAGTTTTGGATCTGGCTCAGGCTGCCATCCTTTTTTCTATAGGCAGAACAGAGCCGAATGGTGTAGCGTTGTTGAAAATTTTCTGGCTGCAGCAGATAGATCAGTTGTCGCTTGCTCTGCAAACTGTTTTTTTCTGCAGGCGTCTCTTCGGCTGTCAGTGCATTGCGCAGTTGCCGGGCCCACTGTTCTGTAAAGCTCTGCCCACTATCAGAAAGCCGACTACCCCCTGTTTGCTGTGGCCTATCTGATGGCTGATCTGCATCCAGCGCCAACAGGGTGGCAACGACATGTTTGCAGTTATAACCCACCGGGCAACTACAGTACCCCTCAAGGTGTCCTGACCCTCCAAACTCGATATTGACCTGATAGAGTGTGGTGCCGCGAATAATGGCGGTAACGGATCCATCTTCCTCACGACGGACAAACTCCACCTTGCCACGTTGGTAATAGTCCACTCCTCTTTGAACATAGGCAGGGGGGAAGAGCTGTTTAAAAAGGCTTTCATTGTCCATGTTCATCGACATCCGTTATTCTATCCAGATCAGTGAAGCAAACCGCCCGGTCTTCCCCTCTTTCCGGTAGGAGTAGAAACGGTCATCGGTCGCGGTATCCCAATCTCCCCCGTAGACCGCCTCTACTTGTAACCGCTTCAGCCACAGTCGCGCCAGCCGCTCCATCGATACGAGCCAACGCCCATCGGGAGAGGGAACAAAGGCATCCTCTGCCCGTTTATCCTGCATACAGAAAGCCTCACGCACCGCCTCCCCAACCTCATAGGAATTTTGGCCAATCGAGGGGCCGAGCCAGACCAGTAGCTCATCTCTTGAATCGTTGAAACAGTGAACCCCCTGATCAATAACACCCGCCGCCAATCCGCGCCACCCCGCATGGAGTGCCGCCACCCGCGTGCCTTTTTGGTTAGTGATCAGAATCGGCATACAGTCCGCCGTGAGTACCGCACAGGGCTGTTGTGGCTGGCCAGTCCAGCAGCCATCCGCCTTTGGTACCGCAGAAGACTGAAACGGCACCCTGACTACAGTGGTACCATGCAGCTGATCAAGCCACTGGGGTGACTGCTGTAACGGTAGCTGTTGCAGCAACTGCTGGCGATTGGCCGCTACGGCAACGGGATCATCTCCCACATGGGTGGCCAGATTGTTATGGTCATAGGGCGGGGCACTCACCCCTCCGCTGCGAGTGGTGATCCAGGTCTGTATATTCGGTGGTGCGGGCCACTCTGCAGAGAACCCACCACCACGCACGGCCTCACTCACTGCCGGTGCGCCTCGCGATCTTCCACCATCTGCTGCAGCATCACCCTCATATCCTCTGGCAACGGAGACCCATGCTCGATCCACTCTCCGGTGGTGGGATGTTCCAGCCCCAGTTTGGCGGCATGAAGCGCTTGCCGTTTGAAGTTGCGTAGCGCCTCACGAAATGCCTCGCTACTCCCTTTTGGGATCTGCAGGCGGTGCCCGTAGATGGGGTCACCCAGCAGGGCAAAGCGAATATGCTCCATATGAACCCGAATCTGGTGGGTACGCCCGGTCTCCAGCTGGCAACGGATGTGGGTATGGGCTCGAAATTTCTCAATCACCCGGTAGTGGGTCACCGCCGGTTTGCCCGCCTCGGTAACAGCCATCTTTTTGCGATCGACACGGTGGCGACCGATGGGCGCATCGACTGTTCCCCCAGCGGTCATTACCCCCTTGCAAATCGCCTGGTATTCACGCGCCATCGAGCGCTCCTGTAGCTGGCGCACCAGATGGGTATGTGCTTCAAGGGTTCTGGCCACCACCAACACCCCACTGGTCTCTTTGTCCAAACGATGAACAATGCCTGCACGCGGCACCTCATTCAGCGATGGGTCATGGTGCAGCAGCGCATTGACCAATGTCCCCCCCCAGTTTCCCACCGCTGGATGGACCACCATTCCTGCCGGTTTATCGATCAGCAGCAGCGATTCATCCTCGTAAAGAATATTGAGCGGAATCGCTTCCGCCTGCCACTGTACTACCTCCTCTGGCTCCGCCTTCAGAGTCACCCGCTCTCCTGTAGCCACAGGGTCTCTGGGGCGACGCTGCTCTCCAGCAATTTGCGCATCCCCAGACTTGATCCAGGACTGCAGTCGACTGCGAGAGTACTCCGGATAGAGTGTCGCCAGCGCGACATCGAACCGCTTTCCCTCCAGCTCTTGAGGAATTTCGATCTCTGTCTCATTTTCAGTTTGTTTAGGAACCATGCTACCCTTGCTTTTTTCTGATGACTCTCTTGACCCACTCACCCACGATGAAGCGCTCATTCTCCTCTATCCTTCTGCTGGTTTCCATCTTCTCTGCCTCTCTCTCTGGCTGTTCACTGCTGCCCGAACAGATTGATATGACCAAAGACTGGTCTGCCAACCGTTTCTATTTCGAGGCTCATGAGGCAATGATGAGTGGAGACTACGAAAAGGCCATTGAATTCTTTGAGAAGCTGCAGGCACGTTTCCCCTATGACAAGCACGCCATGCAGGCCCAGATTGAGATTATCTATACCTACTACAAGTGGAATGAGAGCGAATCGGCCATTGCGGCGGCTGATCGATTCATCAAGCAGCACCCGCGCCACCCCAACGTCGACTATGTCTACTATATGCGTGGATTGGTCAACTACAATACCGGCCAAACCCTGGTCTCGAAATATGTTCCCACCGACCCTGGTATGCGCGACCCCAAAGCGATGCGTGAGGCGTTCCAATACTTCTCCAAGCTGGTGGAACGCTTTCCCAATAGTAAATACAGCGAGGATGCCCGCAAACGGATGCTCTTCACCCGCAACAAGTTAGCCGAACATGAGCTTCATGTTGCACGCTTCTATCTGGATCGTGACGCCTATGTAGCCGCCGCAAAACGGACCAGCTACGTACTGGAAAATTTCCAGAAGACCCCAGCAGTCGCGGACGCACTACTGCTTCAGGTAGAGGTCTACAATAAGATGGGAATGGAGGAGATGGCCGCGGATGCCCAGCGGGTCTATGACCTCAACTACAGCAGCCGCTAGACCCAACACGATTCAGCCATCACTGAATCGTTACAACTAGACTGATCCTTTATAGGCCATATCCTCGACCAGGATATGGTGGTTCCACCACTCCAGCAGGAAAGCGATCAGCTCCCGCTGATTCTCTGCATTGGTCACCCCTTCTGACATCATCTGTAGCACCTTATCGGTATACTGGCTATGGGAATCCTGTTGCCCCTTCAGATCGGAATAGTCTGAACGGGAGAGGTAGATCTCCTCGAAGTAGAAGTGCTGCTGACCCACCTCATAGAGCCGCATCAACTTTGACATCACCTCTTTTGCCACCGCTTGAGGCGAGCTATCTCCACTATTCAGCTGATCCACAATCTCATTGATCAGCTGCAAAATATGTTGATGCTGACGATCCAGCTCACTATTTCCGACACTGTACTCATCCGTCCATTGAATTGGGTTGATCTCCATATCCTTCCTCTGTCGCTTATCCTGTTTAATGGGGTGCCCAGAACCTTACCATATTTCTATTAAATCGAGTCTGCTCAGCGAGAGCGAAATCCGGAGGTAATCGGGTAACGTCGATCCCGACCAAAGGCACGGGTCGTGATACGTGCCCCTGGCGGGGCCTGACGCCGCTTATACTCGTTTCCATCCACCAACCGAATGACTCGCTCAACAATTGCTTCATCAAATCCTGCAGAAACAATCTCTTCCACACATTGGTCCTGCTCAATATAGCGTTCCAGAATAGGATCAAGCACCTCATACGGCGGGAGCGAATCAGAGTCTTTCTGGTCTGGCGCCAACTCTGCTGAGGGTGGTCGATCAATTACCCGCCGAGGGATCACTGCTCCCTCTCCATCCGCTTGAGCTTTCCGGTTGCGCCACTCCGACAGACGATAGACCAGCAACTTGGACAGATCTTTGAGCGGCGCAAAACCACCCGCCATATCACCATAGAGAGTGGCATACCCCACCGACATCTCACTCTTGTTACCCGTGGTCAGCAACATTCTATTTTTCTTATTGGCAATCGCCATCAGAATCACCCCACGGCAGCGCGCCTGGATATTCTCCTCTGTCGCATCCACCGCTGTGCCGGCAAACGCCTCCGATAACGTCTCCAGAAAGGCATCAAAACTGGGCTTGATGGGAATCACCCGGAACGCAATTCCCAGCCGCTCCGCCTCGGTTCGTGCATCCTCGACACTCATTTGAGCCGTATAGAGAGAGGGCATGGAGACCCCCTCCACCCGCTCTGCCCCCAGCGCATCGACCGCAATTGCCAACGTCAGGGCGGAATCAATACCTCCCGAGAGGCCCAGAATGACACCCGGAAAACCATTCTTCTCAACATAGTCTCGGGTCGCCAGCACCAGCGCCTGATAGATCTCCGCCTCTACATCCACCGAAGTGGGGGTACACACCGCACGCTGCCCATGGTCATAGAGATAGAGCCCCTCTTCAAAATAGTCTCCACAGAGCACCTGTTCTCCGGCCCCGTCCATAACAAAGGAGCCACCATCAAAGATCAGCTCATCTTGCCCCCCCACCTGGTTGACATAGACTACCGGAACACCGCTCTCCCCGATTCGCTGCTGAATGGTCGTCTCCCGCTCTCCCCGCTTGCCCGCATGATAGGGAGAAGCATTGAGATTGAGGACCAGTGTCGCCCCCGCCCTGGAGAGCTGCTCCATCACGCCGGAGTGCCAGAGGTCCTCACAGATAGTAATGGCCAGATGCTCGCCATGCAGCTCAAACAGCGCTGACTCTCCCCCGGCCGAAAAGTAGCGCTTCTCATCAAAAACCCCATAGTTGGGTAGCTCTTGCTTGCGGTAGCTCAGCGCCACTTCACCATCCAGCAATAGAGAGGCGGCATTATAGAGTGTCCCCGTCTCTCCCTGCTGTGGATGACCAACCACCATCGCAATCCCGCTGACCCTCGCAGCCAGCTGCTGAAGTTTCTCTTCCACCTGCCGCAGAAAACCTGGACGCAACAACAGATCTTCCGGCGGATAGCCAGTGAGTGAGAGCTCTGGAAAGAGGACCAGTTCAGCCTGCTGCTGTTTGGCCTGCTCGGCAAAAGCAACCATCTTCTCGAGGTTCTCCTGCAGCGCCCCGACATGGGGGTTGATCTGTGCCAGTGCAATGCGGATGGTCATGGGCCAATCGGATCCTTGGTGGTGTTGAAACCGAAAATTGTATACCCTCAGCCCTTCATTGGCATAGACAAAGGATTCCAATCGATGTCCACGGGCGTTCTGATCACCAATCTGGGCACGCCAGATGAGGCCACCCCCGGCGCACTACGACGCTATCTCGCAGAGTTTCTCTGGGATCAGCGGGTGGTCGATATGGCCCGCCTTCCGTGGTGGCTGATCCTCCACGGTATCATTCTGCGAGTACGCCCCGGAAAAGTGGCTAAGGTCTACCAAAAAGTGTGGACCAAAGAGGGAGGGCCACTGCTGGTCATCTCCAAGCAGCAGCGCGATGCGCTACAACAGCAGCTTGAAAAAGAGCTTGGGACATCCGTTCCCGTGGCCCTGGGCATGCGTTACGGCAATCCCTCGATCGCTTCTGCACTGGAGTCTCTGCGCAAACAGAAGGTGGAACGAATCATCGTACTGCCACTATTTCCTCAATACTCGGCAGCCACCACCGGATCCACTTTTGATGCAGTCTCTAATGCCCTGCAGGAGTGGCGACACGTCCCCGAGCTGCGTTTTATCAACCACTACCACACGCATCCCGCCTACATCGACGCACTGGCCAACTCCATTCGAGAGCAGTGGCAACAGCGCCCCGCCGCCGAGCGGCTTCTGCTCTCTTTCCACGGCCTGCCACTACGATACCATGAGGCAGGGGATCCCTACCGCATCCAATGCGAGGAGACCGCGACCGCGCTCGCCCAGCAGATGAATCTGCAAGATGGAGAGATCCAGATGGTCTTTCAGTCCCGTTTTGGACGAGAGGAGTGGCTACAGCCCTACACCGAGGAGACACTGAAAAGTCTGCCGGGAGAGGGGGTCAAGAGCGTGGAGATTGCCTGCCCTGGGTTCTCTGCAGACTGTGTTGAGACACTGGAGGAGATTGCACTGCAGAATCGAGACTTCTTCCTCGATTCTGGTGGGAAGGCCTACCACTACATCCCCGCGCTCAATAGCCGAACCGACCATATCAAGGCCCTGAGCGACGTCCTGCTTGAGCAGTGGTGAAGCGCCCACAGATTGCCATCAGTCGCTGTCTACTCGGCGAACCGGTCCGTTACGATGGCAGAGACAAACACACCCCAGACTTGATCAGTGCTATAAATTTGCGCTGTGAGATCCTTCCCGTCTGTCCCGAGGTTGAGGCGGGGTTCTCGATACCACGTCCACCCATCCAGCTTGTGTTCACAGTGGAACAGGCTCTGAAGGTGGTTGGACGTGACGATCCTGCCCTCGATGTCACCCAACCCCTGCAACAGATGGCCCACGACTTTTGTAGCGGGCACACCACCCTCTCTGGAGCCATTCTGCAGAACCGCTCTCCCAGCTGTGGAGCCGAGGACACCCCGCACTACAACAGTAATGGGAAACAAATTGCAGCTGGTGACGGGCTCTTTACCCAGTTTTTGAGAACAGCCTATCCTGGATTGCCCATTGAGACGCCTATCTCTCTCAGTACCCCAGATGCAATTGAGCAGTTTCTACAACAAGCCTCCAGTTATAGCGCTCTACCTCGCGCTTAGTGATAGAGGGTCGTCAGGCGCCACACCAGCCCTTCGCGTTGCAGCAACAGATGGAGAGGATCATCCCCCAGCTCACCAAGTCGGATCAGAAAAGTGTTGGGTCCTTCAAAAAAGGCATGGTCGAGCGAATCCAGCATCGAGGCCCCGATCTGATCACGTTTTGCATCCGTCAGCTGATACCGGATCCAATCAACTGTCACCATCTGATCGACCGTTGCCGCACTCATCGCATTGGCGGTATCCCGGAACATCCGGGAAAATCCACCTTCCTCACTTCGTCGGCCGATCGTCAAAGCGTGTTTGTAGTGTGCACGTAGCTGATTCAGATCAATGTAACGGTTGAGCTGAACCGTATCATTCACAATCAATGCATGGTTCAGCCGATAGAGACTGTAATAGGGCACTACCATGTAGAGCAACAGCATCAGAAGTGAAAGGCGAACCAGCCAGCGCATTAGAAATCCCCGATAATTAATTTTTTCAACACCTTATCACAGCAGCTATACTGGCGCACCATGACAGCAATCAGCGGGATCATACTGGCAGGAGGGAAGGCTCGACGCATGGGTGGCTCCGACAAAGGGCTGACTCATCTTCAGGGGCGCCCGATGATTGAACATGTGATCGATCGCCTCTCTCCACAACTCCAGACACTGGTCATCAGCGCCAACCGGAATCAGGACCAATACCAACAATTTGGCTATCCGGTCATCTCGGATGGAGAGGGCGAGACCTCCTTCCTTGGCCCTCTGGCTGGCATCGCCAGTGCCATTCAGGCCACCGAGACAACAATGGTACTGGTCTCTCCTTGCGATACCCCACTGATCCCAACCGATCTGGTGGACCGACTCCACAACACACTACAACAATCAGGGCGCCCCATTGCCGTAGCGCATGATGGGGAGCGGCTACAGCAGCTCTGCTTCCTCGCTCAGCGCACCATCGCCGACTCCATTGAGCAGCATCTCTCTGCCGGAGAGCGCCGAGTGCAACGCTGGATCGCTGCGCTGGATCCTGCCATCTGTTCATTCAACGACTCAGTTGCCTTCTCCAACATCAACACGCCGCTGGAGCAGCAACAGATTGAACATGCGCTCGGGGAACCTTGATGACCATTGACAGCCCCACCCCACTGCTTGGGTTTGCGGCCTGGAGCGGCACCGGAAAAACCACCCTACTATGTCAACTCATTCCACAGCTGAAAGCCGATGGCATTCGCGTCGCAGCCATCAAACACACCCACCACAGTGTTGATTTTGACATTCCTGGAAAGGATAGCTACGAGATGAGACAGGCGGGCGCGGATCAGGTACTGGTTGCCTCTGCCAGACGCTCCATGCTGATTACCGAGAACGCTTCCGAGCACCCAGAACCAGACCTTCAATCTCTATTGAGTCAACTGGACCATAGCGCAATCGATCTGGTGCTCATCGAGGGGTTCAAGCATGAACCCATCCCTCGTATTGAACTTCACCGCAGTAGCGTTGGCAAGCCTCTGCTCTATCCCGATGACCCACAGATCATCGCCATCGCACTCACCACCAGTGAGAAGATCACCCCTACAATCCCGCGACTGGATCTGGATAATAGCGCCCAGATCGTCAAATTTATTGAACAACAGATACTCAGGAAATGAGCCATGGACACCCCTAAAGGACTGCTTCCCTTTCACGAAGCACAAGAGAAGATCTTCGAGCAGATTGCCCCAACCCAAGAGACCGAGACGGTCTCAGTAAAAGAGGCATTGAATCGTACGCTTGGCGAAGAGATCATCTCTCCCATTGATGTTCCTGCTTATGACAACTCCGCAATGGATGGTTACGCACTGCAAGGGGACGATCTGCCAGAGAACGGTAGCGCCACACTAGAGGTGATCGGATCCTCATTTGCTGGCACCCCATTTGATGGCGCAGTCCAGTCGGGACAGGCAGTACGCATCATGACTGGCGCAAAAATTCCACAAGGGACCGATACTGTGATTATGCAGGAGAAGGCACAACGTGATGGAGAGCGGGTCACTTTTTCCAGCAAAGATAACCATAAGTCAGGTGAGAATGTACGCATGGCTGGTGAGGATATGCGGGAAGGAGAGGCGGTACTGCAGCCAGGGAAAGCGCTAGGATCGGCTGAACTCGGCATGATCGCATCACTCGGTTACGGCGAGGTCGCCGTCAAACGCCGCATCAAGGTCGCCTTCTTCTCTACCGGAGACGAACTCTGTTCCGCAGGGGAGATCCTGGGCGATGGACAGATCTACGACAGCAATCGCTATACCGTCTTCAGTATGCTCAGCAATCTTGGCGTAGAACTGATCGATCTCGGCATCATCCGTGACCAGCGGGAATTGATTGAACAGGCTTTCAAGGATGCCGCAGCACAGGCGGATGTGGTGATCACCTCAGGCGGCGTCTCTGTGGGTGAGGCAGACTTCGTCAAGGAGACGCTCGACAAGCTGGGTGAGGTCAACTTCTGGCGTATCGCAATGAAACCGGGAAAACCACTCGCTTTTGGCAAACTGGACGATGCCTGGTTCTTCGGCCTGCCCGGCAATCCGGTCTCTGCGATGGTTACCTTTCTGCAGTTTGTCCGCCCTGCGATCAACCATCTTTCTGGTAAGGAACGCACCACCCCATTCCGTATTCCACTGCGCTGCACTACAAAATTGAAGAAACGTCCAGGCCGGCTGGAGTTCCAGCGCGGCACACTCACACAGGATGAGAACGGGGAGACCGTTGTTGAGGGTGCGGGCCATCAGGGGTCTCATATCCTGCGCTCGATGAGCCGTGCCGACTGCTTTATCGTGCTACCTGCAGAAAACGGTGGAGTTGAAGCCGGAGAGTGGGTCGAGGTGGAGCCGTTTCTGTAGTGCCCCGATCGCAAGACCGGAGCTTTGATGGCCTCGGCAGCCACTTCCAGAACAAGATCTACAACAGCCCCAAAGGCAAGATCCGCCTCCATATTCTGCAGGCCGACTTTGCTGAAGCACTGCCTGAGCTCAACGAGCGTCCACATACCATTCTTGATGCCGGCTGTGGTCAGGGGCAGTTTGCGCTGCAGCTTGCCCAACAGGGGCACCCGTTGGTGCTGAGTGACCTCTCGCAAGAGATGATCAACAGTGCAAAAGCACGATTTGAGGCGGCACAGCAGCAGGCCAATTTTATCCATACGCCCATCCAGTCGCTCACTGACAAGCTAACCAAACCCTTTGAGCTGATTCTCAACCACGCCGTGCTGGAGTGGTGTGAATCACCTCGCTCTATTCTCCAAACACTGAACCAACTATTGGCACCCGGCGGCACCCTCTCCCTGATGTTCTACAACATCCACGGCATCCGCCTGCGCAATCTGGTTCGTGGCAACCTGAAGAAGGTGAAAAGCAACCAGTTCAGCGGTGACCCCGGCAGCCTGACACCACTCCACCCACTCGACCCCTCTGAGGTGATGGATTGGCTGGAGCAACTGGGGCTTGATGTCATCTCTCGTAGCGGCGTGCGGACCTTCTACGATTTGATGGATGCCACACCACGCAACAAGATCCCCTTGGAGGATATTCTCGAACAGGAGCTGGCCCTGCGCCATCAGTCTCCCTACCGGGAGATGGGTCGCTATATCCATCTACTCTGTAGAAAATCATCTTCATGAATCTGGATCAAGTCGAGGGATTCCCTCCCATTGCCCGGCCCGATGCAGAGATCCTCATTCTAGGTTCAGCACCCAGCGTTGAGTCACTACGACAGCAACAGTACTACGCCCACCCCCGCAATGGCTTCTGGCCTATCATGACAGAGCTTCTGACGGGTGAGCCGCAACCGCTCTCCTATCCAGAGCGCATTCATCTGTTACATCAGCACAAGATTGCGCTATGGGATGTGATGCAAAGCTGCAGGCGACCCGGCAGCCTCGACAGCGCCATCGATCCCCAATCTATTGAACCCAATCCGTTCGAACCATTTTTTGATCAGCACCCAGCGATCAGGGCGATCTTCTTTAATGGTGGCAAGGCAGAAGAGAGCTATCGCAGACATGCTCTGCCACAGCTTCCTGAGCCATACTCACAACTCAGTCAGCAACGCCTCCCCTCCACCAGTCCGGCGATGGCAACACTCAGCCGGACCGAAAAACTGGTGCAGTGGCGCATCATTCTGAGCTAACGAACCGACAGACGACCATGCCTTATACCATCTACATTCTGGCCCTCTGTCAGGCATTGATGATGAGCGGTACCACGCTGATGGTCACCGCTTCCGCGCTGGTTGGTGCAGCACTGGCAGAAGATCCATCACTCGCCACACTCCCCTTTGCACTGCAGTTGGTCGCCACCATGGTGACCACCATTCCAGCCTCCCTGATGATGGGGCGTTATGGACGAAAGATCGGCTTCCTCTCTGCTTCTGCCATCGGTATGGTTGGCGGTGCTATTGCTGTCCATGCCATTCTCAATCAGGATTTCTGGACATTTTGCCTGGGCACCATGCTGGTCGGCGTCTTCAACGGCTTCGGAAGCTACTACCGTTTCGCCGCCTCGGAGGATGTCGATGGGGCACACCGTTCACGCGCCATCAGCTATGTGCTTGCTGGTGGAGTGATCGCCGCGTTTGTTGGTCCCAACCTGGCTAACCATGGGCAACACCTGATCGAGGGTGCCCGATTTGCCGGCAGCTACAGCTTCGTCATTCTTCTCTATGGTCTCTCGATGCTGCTCCTCAGCTTTGGAAAGTTTGATTCTGTTCAGATCGACGATCCCACTCACGCCGGTCGCAGGCTGGGCGAGATTGCCCGGCAACCGACAACGCGGGTAGCGATCATCTGCGCCATGCTCGGTTATGGAGTAATGACACTGGTGATGACGGCAACACCACTGGCGATGGAGCATCACCACCATCCATTTGGGGATACCGCTTTTGTCATCCAGTGGCATGTGCTGGGGATGTTTCTCCCCTCATTCTTCACCGGTCATCTGATTCGGGCCATTGGCGTGGTGCGTATCCTCTGGATCGGCACCCTGCTGGGTGGCCTCACCATCGCCATCAATCTGCTTGGCAACACGTTCTGGCACTTCCTCACTGCACTCATCCTGCTCGGTGTCAGCTGGAATTTCCTCTTTATTGGTGGCACCACCCTGTTGACCGAGACTTATCTCCCCGAGGAGCGCTCCAAGGTTCAGGCGGCGAATGATTTCCTGATCTTCTCCACCACCTCGTTCGCCTCACTCTCGGCAGGCTACCTGCTCCACCAACTCGGCTGGTGGTGGGTGAACGTTGCTGTCATTCCAATGATTATCATCATTGTATTGGTACTCTTCCAGCTTGAGCGCAGCCAACCAGCCACTACCTGAACTGCTTGCTCTCTAGGCAAGGGTCAGATTGCACCCTCATGGTGAAGCAGCCACTGCTTCACATCCACTCTCTCACCTATGCCCCACTGCCCGGAGAATCCTCCGATACCCGACTTCGAGACCACCCGATGACAGGGGATAATTAACGGGATTGGGTTATTGCGACAAGCGCCTCCAACCGCTCGAGGGCTACTCCCCAGCGTCTTCGCCAACTCTCCATAGGTGACGACCTCACCTAATGGAATCTCCCTCAATGCACTCCAGACCCGAAGCTGAAATGGGGTACCGATTGGCTGATGAGGAATCATCTGTAGCGGGGCGGGTTTGAAAAAATAATTCTGCAATACCACCTCAATCTCTGCCAGCACTCCTCCATCATCAATTTCACTCGCTGAGGGTTCCTTTTCCCAATAAAGGTCGATCTGTCGTACTTGGTCCTGTTAACGACGCAGCAATAACGCGTCTATTTGCCGCACCCCGGCATGCATAAAA
>CAZKCT010000010.1:0-45028 GCA_964551545.1 uncultured Piscirickettsiaceae bacterium
GGGCTTTGATGTTTTCCTACAGAGCATGTAGGGTTGTCACTATCAAAAGCCCCAATCATGGAGAGGCAATCTCAACCGATGAGCCGTCTAGCAAACAACCGAATCCTCTGCATCGACGATGACCCTGGCGTCCTGGAGGCCTACAGTAGCTCACTTGCGCCACAGAAAAATGGCCTCGACCATAGTCTGCTGGCTGATTTACTCGGAGAAGAGGCGCTTAGCGAGGAAGGCTCTGAGGATTTTGAGCTAACACTCTGCTCTCAGGGGACGGATGGCGCCACCCAGGTACAACAGAGTCTGGATCAGGGGCACCCCTTTGCTGTTGCCTTTGTCGATATTCGCATGCCACCAGGGTGGGATGGCCTCAAAACGGCACAAGAGATTCGCAAGATTGACCCCAACATCCACATTGTCTTCATCACCGCCTACTCGGATTACAACTCGGAGCAGATCCAATCATTGATGGAGCATGACACCTTTCTGCTGAAGAAACCTTTTGATATTGATGTCATCCGACAGATGGCCAAAACACTCTGTATACGCTGGGATCAGGATCAGAAAGAACGCTAGGATTTTGAGGGCCACTAGCAGCAACAACGGCGCCCTATTTTCAAATCACCTGTCGTTTCCATATCACAATAATCCGTAAGAATGCCCACACCTCAATTTGAGGTGTGGGCATTTTTCTTTTGCTCATCTGCCCCAGATTGGCGCATTAGCACCACAGACTGTTCCAACAACAAGCATTCACTAATATACAAAAACCACCTAACCCAGCAATTACTTACTGAACAATCAATAACATAATTAATTTTTTCTGCTTGGCACACTCTCTGCATTAAAGGACATAGCGATCACCAAGGGATCGCCTCATCTCCACCTATCGCAGAGGTAAATGACAACATGAGCAGTTCAAAACGCAGTTTTCTAAAGCGCATCTTATTGGCTTTCGCCGCAGCCATTTCACTATCCAGCCTAGCCATCAACCAAAATGCGCATGCCACCGTTGGCGACCCTGAGAAAGAGGATCTGAAGTTCGGCTTTATCAAGCTAACCGATATGGCGCCACTCGCCATCGCCTACGAGAAAGGCTATTTCGAGGATGAGGGGCTCTATGTCACACTGGAGGCACAAGCCAACTGGAAGGTTCTGCTTGATGGTGTGATTGATGGTCAACTCGATGGCGCTCATATGTTGGCTGGACAGCCACTGGCTGCAACCATCGGTTTCGGCACCAAGGCGCACATCGTCACACCGCTCAGCATGGATCTGAATGGCAATGGGATCACCGTCTCTAATGAAGTATGGGAGCAGATGAGACCCCACATTCCAACGATGCCTGATGGCCGTCCACAACACCCGATCTCCGCCTCTGCGCTGAAACCGGCAGTAGAGCAATATAGGGATGAAGGAAAGCCATTCAAAATGGGAATGGTCTTTCCGGTCTCAACCCATAACTACGAGTTGCGTTACTGGCTTGCTGCCGGCGGTATCCACCCTGGATACTATGCCCCACAGAGAGGAGACATCAAGGGAACCATCAACGCCGATGCCCTGCTCTCCGTAACTCCGCCTCCACAGATGCCAGCGACCCTTGAGGCCGGCACAATCGATGGCTACTGTGTTGGTGAACCCTGGAATCAACAGGCTGTCTTCAAGGGCGTTGGCGTCCCGGTTATCACCGATTATGAGATCTGGAAAAACAATCCAGAGAAGGTCTTCGGTATGACTCAGGCATTTACAGAGCAGCATCCCAACACCACCATCCGACTGGTCAAGGCAATGCTACGCGCCGCCAAATGGTTGGATGAAAACAATAATGCCAATCGTCCTGAGGCCGTCAAGATTCTCTCCAGTCCTCAGTACGTCGGTGCCGACCGAGAGGTGATCGCCAACTCGATGACTGGAACCTTTGAATATGAGAAAGGTGACAAGCGTAAGATCCCTGACTTCAATGTCTTCTTCCGCCACCATGCCACCTATCCCTACTACTCCGATGCAGTCTGGTATCTGAGCCAGATGCGCCGCTGGGGACAGATCCATGAGCAAAAGCCTGATAGCTGGTATGAGCAGATCGCCAAGTCAGTCTACCGCCCAGAGATCTACCAGAAAGCTGCAGAGGCGCTAATTGCCGAAGGATATATGAGCCCCGAAGAGTTTCCTGAATTCAGCAGTGAGGATGGATACCGCGCTCCACAGAGCGAATTCATCGATGCCATTACCTTTGATGGCAAACAGCCCAATGCCTATCTACAGCAATTTGAGATTGGCCTTAAAGGGGCAGAACAGCCTTAAAGCTCTCACCTATCACCCCCCCTTTATTCAGGAGTTTTATCATGAGCACCGAACCGATCGATCTACAAGCGCGTAAAAATGCACTTGCGAGCGAGATCTTCCTCTTCTTCTCTCCCGCCCACCTCAGAAAATTAGGCATGGAGATGATGTTGCCAATGGTTGCCATCGCCCTATTTCTCGGGTTCTGGTCAGCAACCGCACAGAACATCCACACCTCTCTCGGGACTTTCCCTGGTCCAGCACAGGTCTGGGAGCAGGGGGCCGCCCTCTACCAGGAGCACAATGAGGCACGCGCCAAAGAGGATGCTTTTTACCAACGCCTGAATAAACGCATTGAAAAGGCCGTCGCTGCAGGAAAACCGGAGGAGCGCATCGAGAAGATGCGCAACCGTCAATACACAGGAAGCGAGACATTCTTCGATCAGATTATCACCAGTTTGATCACCGTGATGACCGGATTTCTGATCGCCTCTGCCATCGCCATCCCTATCGGAATCATCACCGGAATGAATCACAACCTCTACAAGGCGATCAATCCTGTGGTGCAGATCTTCAAACCAGTTTCCCCGCTGGCCTGGCTGCCACTGGTAACCATGGTGGTCTCCGCCCTCTATGTCTCACAGGATCCGATGTTTTCCAAATCCTTTATCACCTCGGCAGTGACTGTCACCCTCTGCTGTCTCTGGCCTACACTGATCAACACCTCTGTTGGTGTCGCCAGTGTGGACAAGGATCTGCTCAATGTCAGCAAAGTGTTACGCCTGAGCTGGTGGAAACAGACCACCAAAGTGATCCTCCCCGCCTCCATCCCAATGATGTTTACCGGCCTACGCCTCTCACTTGGCATCAGCTGGATGGTACTGATCGCTGCAGAGATGCTGGCGCAGAACCCCGGGCTGGGCAAGTTTGTCTGGGATGAATTTCAGAATGGCAGTTCAAACTCTTTGAGCCGCATCATGGTTGCCGTACTGGTGATCGGTTTAATCGGATTCTTGCTCGACCGCTCCATGCTACAGCTACAGAAGTGGGTCTCTTGGGACAAAAGCGCAGAGCTGCGCTAAGAGGAAACAGACATGAAATATCTTGAAATCGACCATGTGGGCATTACCTTCCCCACCGACAGCGGCCCTCTTGAGGTACTCAATGATGTACACCTCAACGTTGCACAGGGGGAGTTTATCTCCCTGATTGGCCATTCTGGATGCGGCAAGTCGACCGTACTCAATATTGTTGCTGGCCTGTTAAAGGCGACACAGGGTGGCATTGTACTAGAAGGTAAAGAAGTAACATCCCCTGGGCCTGATCGTGCCGTGGTGTTTCAACAACACTCATTGATGCCTTGGCTCACCGTCTACGACAATGTAAGACTGGCCGTCGACCAGGCCTTTGAGAAAAGTAAAAGCCGACAGGAGCGCCATGAATGGACCCTTCACCACCTGGAGATGGTTCACATGGATCACGCACTCGACCGTAAACCGGCGGAGATCTCAGGCGGAATGAAGCAGCGTGTCGGCATCGCTCGTGCCCTCTCAATGGAACCCAAGGTACTGTTGATGGATGAGCCCTTTGGAGCACTCGACGCCCTCACCCGGACCCATATGCAGGACTCTCTGATGGAGATTCAGGCTGACCTCAATAACACCGTGATCATGATCACCCATGATGTGGATGAGGCAGTCCTTCTGTCTGATCGAATTGTGATGATGAGTAACGGCCCCTCCGCCACTATCGGAAACATCCTTGATATTGAGCTGGAACGCCCACGCAACCGTCTTGCGCTGGCTGAAGACTACACCTTCAATCACTACCGCGCTGAGGTGGTCAAGTTCCTCCATGAGCGTCACCAGCAGGAACCGGTCAACACTCATAAACCTGCACTCAAGCTGGCCACTGGATCATAAGGAGCACACCATGAAAGAGAGATTGGTTCTGATCGGAAACGGTATGGCTGGCATCCGCACAATTGAAGAGTTATTGAAGCTAACGCCAGACCACTACGACATCACTGTGTTTGGGGATGAACCCCATCCCAACTATAACCGCATCATGCTCTCACCTGTCTTGGCAGGAGAGCAACCTTTTGAGGAGATCATCCTCAATACTTCAGCGTGGTATGACGAACATCAGATTACGCTCCATACTGGATCACCAGCAACCAATATTGATCGAATCAAGCGCCGGGTAACTGCAGAAGACGGAACCTTTGCCGAGTATGATCGGCTCCTGATCGCCACTGGATCTGCTCCTTTCATCCTCCCCGTACCTGGGCATGACCTCGATGGTGTGATCGGATTCCGCACCATTGCCGATGTCGAGACTATGCTCTCTGCGGCTCAACAGCACCAACATGCAGTAGTGATTGGCGGTGGACTACTCGGACTAGAGGCCGCCAATGGGCTCATGAACCGTGGCATGTCAGTCACCATTATTCACCTGCCCGAAGTGTTGATGGAGCGCCAACTTGACGAGGTAGCTGCAAAGATGCTGCAAGATGAGCTGGCCTCTCGTGGGTTACAGATCATTACCGGAGCCAATACAGAGTCACTACAGGGCAATGGCCGGGTCGAGAAGCTGATACTGAAGGATGGGCGTGAGATCCCGGCTGATCTTGTCGTCATGGCAGTTGGCATCCGCCCCAATATCGGGTTGGCACAGCAGGCGGGGTTGCATTGTGAGCGAGGCATTGTGGTTAATGACACCATGCAGACGTTTGACCCGTCGATCTATGCGGTGGGTGAATGTGTAGAACACCGAGGATCGACCTACGGATTGGTCGCCCCTCTCTTCGAGCAAGGAAAAGTGTGTGCGAACCACCTCGCACAGCTTGGCTACGGGCGGTACGAAGGAACCACCACCGCGACCCGCCTCAAAGTGACCGGGATTGAACTCTTCTCCGCTGGAAACTTTATCGGCGATGAAGAAAGTGAATCGATTGTGCTGAAAGATGCCTCTCAAGGGGTCTATAAAAAACTGGTCATTCGTGATGATCAAATTGAGGGGGCTGTTCTCTACGGGGATACCGTCGATGGCGCTTGGTACTACGAGCTGATGCGCGAGGGGGCTGACATCAGCAATCAGCGAGAGCAGTTAATGTTTGGCCGCACCCACCTCTCTGATGCGGGCCATGGTGGGGTCAACAACAGCCTGAAGATGGCTGATGAGGCACAGGTCTGTGACTGCAACGGGGTCTGCAAGAAGAATATTGTTGATGCCATTCAGTCAGAGGGGCTTTTCACCCTTGATGAGGTCAAGCAACATACCAAAGCTGGAGCCTCTTGTGGTGGCTGTACTGGGCTGGTGGAGCAGATTCTCTCAGCAACCGTCGGGGGCGAATATACCGCTCCCGATAAAAAACCACTCTGTAGCTGCACCGACCATACCCATGATGAGGTGCGTCAGGCCATTCGAGATGACCACCTCACTTCAATGGTAGCGACTATGGCTCACCTCAATTGGTGTACGCCTGACGGATGCCCCACCTGCCGTCCAGCACTCAACTACTACCTGCTCTCCAGCTGGCATGATGAGGTGGCAGATGATCCCACCTCCCGCTTTGTTAACGAACGCGTTCACGCCAATATCCAAAAAGATCGTAGCTACACGGTTGTTCCCCGCATCTGGGGCGGTGTCACAACCCCCGATGAACTGCGTGCGATTGCCGATGCCGCAGAGAAATATGAGGTACCGATGGTTAAAATCACCGGGGGCCAACGGATTGATCTGGTTGGCGTCGACCAATCTCAGCTACCCGATATCTGGTCGGACCTCAACAGTGCAGGCCTGGTCTCTGGACACGCCTATGGCAAGGCACTGCGCACCGTAAAGACTTGTATTGGGTCGCAGTTCTGTCGATTCGGCACTCAAGATTCGATCCAGATGGGCATTGATCTGGAGAAAATGAGTTGGGGTTCATGGACCCCACACAAATTCAAGATGGCGGTCTCTGGCTGCCCTCGTAATTGCGCCGAGGCGACCATCAAAGATTTCGGTGTTGTCGGAATTGATGGCGCTTGGGAGTTACACGTTGGTGGCAATGGTGGACTGAAGGTTCGAGTCACTGACCTGCTCTGCCGCGTCTCGACTGACACCGAGGTAATGGAGTATGCCGCCGCCTATATGCAGCTCTACCGTGAAGAGGCACGCTATCTGGAGCGCACCGCTCCATGGGTCGAGCGAGTCGGGCTACCTTATATCAAACAGCAGATCGTTGAGGATAGAGAGAACCGCATGGCGCTACATCAGCGCTTTCTCGATTCACAACATATCGCACAGCAAGACCCCTGGGCAGAAGATCACACAACCCGATCCCATGTTGCCTTCAACCCCATCAACGTCACAACACCGTAACAGGAGAACGCCATGTCCGACTGGATTGAAATTGCACCACTGACATCGATCCCACTACGCAGCGCTCGGGTGATCACGACTACCGAAGGAGATATTGCAATCTTCCGCACGGGTGACGATCAGCTCTTCGCGCTGGCTGACCGCTGCCCTCACAAAGGTGGGCCACTCTCTCAAGGGATGATTCACGACCATAAAGTGACCTGCCCACTCCACAATTGGAATATTGATCTTGAGAGCGGTGAGGCCATTGCTCCAGACCAGGGGTGTGCTGGCCGTTACGAGGTCAAACTGAAAAATGGCATGGTCATGCTGCAGCTATAGACCATGAGTCTCATGCCCTCCACTATCAAAACCACCTGTCCCTACTGCGGTGTCGGCTGCGGCATTCTGGCCACTACTGAAAAAGATGGCAGCATTACAATCAAGGGGGATCCGAGTCACCCAGCAAACTTTGGACGACTCTGCTCCAAAGGGAGCGCGCTGGGAGAAACTATAGGGTTGGAGGGACGACTACTGGCCCCCGAAGTTGATGGTAAGCCAAGCAGTTGGGAGGCTGCTCTCAACACCGTCGCAGATCGGTTCACCTCAACCATTGAGCAATATGGGCCTGACTCAGTCGCATTCTATCTATCCGGTCAGCTGCTTACCGAGGACTACTATGTTGCCAACAAGCTGATGAAGGGATTCATCGGATCTGGCAATGTCGATACCAACTCCCGACTCTGTATGTCCTCAGCTGTTGCGGCCTACAAACGCGCCTTTGGCACTGACACCGTGCCCTGCAACTACGATGACATTGAACAGGCAGAGTTGATCACTCTGGTCGGTAGCAATACAGCCTGGTGCCACCCAATCATCTATCAGCGTATCGCCAAGGCAAAGCAGGAAAATCCAAATCTGAAGGTGGTGGTGATCGATCCTCGTCAAACCGCCACAGCGGAGATCGCTGACCTCCACCTTCCACTCAAACCAGGCAGTGATGGGTACCTCTTTACCGGTCTCTTGAGCTATTTGGGTCAACATGAATTTCAAGACCATTCATTCACCGAAAAACATTGTGAAGGACTTGAAGAGACTGTGGCTGCGGCAATGGCCACTACCCCATCACTCACATCAGTTGCTGATGCCTGTGGTATGGACAGAGAAGTGATCGATATCTTCTTCCGCTGGTTTTCCAATACCGAGAAGGGCCTGACACTCTTCTCACAAGGGATTAACCAATCGAACAGTGGAACCGATAAGAGTAATGCCATCATCAACTGCCACCTCTTCACGGGCCGCATTGGCAAACCGGGCACGGGGCCATTCTCCATCACAGGGCAACCCAACGCGATGGGGGGACGGGAAGTCGGCGGACTCGCCAACCAGCTCGCAGCCCATATGGAGATCGATAACGAGGTGCACCGGGCCATCGTCGGTGACTTCTGGAATACGCCCAACCTCTGCGAAACCCCCGGCCTGAAAGCCGTCGACCTGTTTGAGGCTGTCGAATCAGGCACTATCAAGGCGATCTGGATCATGGCCACCAACCCTGCGGTGAGCCTGCCAGAAGCCGACCGTTTTCAATCCGCACTGAAACAGTGTGATCTGGTCGTGGTCTCCGACTGTGTCGCAAACACCGATACCATCGACTGTGCCGACATTAAGCTTCCTGCCACAGCATGGGGTGAAAAGATGGGTACGGTCACCAATTCAGAACGACGCATATCACTGCAACGCCCTTTTCTAGATAGACCAGATGAGGCTCGCCCCGACTGGTGGATCATCACTCAGATAGCACGGCGAATGGGTTTTGGAAAAGCATTTCAATACACCACACCATCTGAGATATTTTCAGAGTATGCGGCACTCACAGCAGAGCAGAACAATGGAACACGGGACCTTGACCTTGGATCTCTCTCTCGAATGAGTGATGAAGGGTACCAAAACCTGATTCCAACCCAGTGGCCAGTCCAGTCTCAGAGAGTTTTTTCAGACGGGAAATTCTTCACCCGCAACGGAAAGGCCCGACTGATTCCTGTTACGCCCCAACCAAGCGACTGCCAACTCACCGATAAGCACCCCCTCATCCTCAACAGTGGAAGAGTTCGGGACCAATGGCATACAATGACCCGTAGTGGAAAATCACCACGCCTCAACACCCATACACCAACCCCCTATGTTGAGATCCATCCACAAGACGCAGACCAATACCAGATCAGTGATGGCAACCTTGCAACAATCAGCTCAGAGCAAGGTATCGTGGTTGCCTGCACCGTTACCAGCCCACAGCAACAGAGAGGCTCTCTCTTTATACCGATTCACTGGAGTGGGCAAAACAGTCATGCAGGAAAAGTAGGTGTTCTAGTGGATGCCATTACTGACCCTATTTCAGGGCAACCCCAGTCGAAGCAGAGCGCAGTATCAATCTCCCCCTACCCAGCACAATGGTATGGCTTCCTGCTCTCTCGTAGAGAGGTCAATCTTGATACATGCGGTGAGTGGAACAAGAGTCTTGGGAAAGACCTCTGGCGCTACCAGATCGCTGGTGAGACACCTCCGGAGAATTGGAGCAATATGGCTCGATCATGGCTCTGCAGTGATCAGGATGACGTTGGTTGGACCGAATATTTCGACACCGCTCATCAACTCTACCGATCTGCCAGATTCACAGGACAACAGCTCGATAGCTGTCTCTATATTGGCACCACTCATCAACTTCCAGAGCATGACTGGATTGAGTCACTATTTGTTGAAGATAACATTTCACCCAAAACACGGTCTGCCTTGCTCTCTGGATCCCCCCCTAATCAAAGCAGCAGTTCTGGGCCTGTTGTATGTGCCTGCTTTGGCGTTAGCAAAAAAGAAGTCGAGACGCTGATTACCACAGGAGAGATCACAACAGTTGAAGAGATTACTGCTCACCTTAAAGCAGGCGGCAACTGTGGTTCATGCCTGCCCGAGCTAAGGCAGTTACTTGATGAATGAAAAAGTCAGAAATCCACTTTCACATTCAGCTTCAGCGTATCAGCATGTCTTGAGTTGTTGGCTTGTAGGCGCTCGTAACTCACTGTTGAGGTCACTCCCTGCTTCAGCTCATAATTTGCACCAAGCCCCAGGGTGATGTGTGAATCTGATGCGCGATCAAAGCCGATCTGATAGTTGGTACTATCCCCAACATAGTGCAGATTGGTATCAGACCCACTACTCAAATCGAGTCCATACTCAATCTTTCCAAAAGGGAATAGACGACCATTCCAGAATTCTTCAAGAGGCGCTGGCCAATGCTGTCCGCCATGGTACCCCTGAGAAGATATCAGTTACCGGAGAATGCAATCACAATCGTATCGCCATCAAGGTCATCAACCAGGGCGGCAGAAAACTAAAGGCTACTGGTGGGGGTCATGGCATTCACAACATGAAACGGCGCGCACAAAATCTTCCGGAAGGAGCGCTGGAGATCACTCCATTGGAAGATGGTGCAGAACTAACGCTATCATTCACACACACCACTTCCATCAACCATTAACCGATAGATTCCCCCGGCTAAAGCCGGGGTACTATGGCTGCGCCGTGCTTCGCACATTACAGCCTTCGGCTGATCAATGCTCCAAAAGTCGCTTCGCTTCCTAATGGCTCATTGAAAAGCTCATTCATCCACGGGTAAACCCGTGGTGTTCTGCCTTCGGCCGCATAAAAAAGCCCCGCACCCGTTACAAGGTGCGGGCCTTTTCTTAGCCTCTCGCTGATTAAGCAGCGTCAACCTGCTTTGAGAAGTCGAGGTAACGGTAGATATCAGCACGATTAGCCGAGATCTCAGCTGCGTACTGCTGGTACTCCTCGGCCGTTGGTAGCTTGCCCAGAATAGCAGCCACTGCTGCCAACTCAGCTGAGGCGAGATAGACATCTGCACCCGCACCGAGGCGGTTAGGGAAGTTACGGGTTGAGGTGGAGACCGCTGTGCTATTGGCAGCGATTCGTGCCTGGTTACCCATACAGAGCGAACAGCCCGGCATCTCCATCCGTGCACCAACACGGCCATAGACGTTGTAGACACCCTCATCACGCAACTGCGCCTCATCCATCCGCGTGGGCGGTGCCACCCAGAGACGGGTTGAGAGTGCATCAACTGACTCCAGCAGTTTGGAGGCGGCACGGAAGTGGCCAATGTTGGTCATGCAGGAGCCGATAAAAACCTCGTCAATCTTCGATCCAGCCACATCCGACAAGGTACGGGCATCATCTGGATCATTCGGCGCACAGAGAATGGGCTCCTTGATCTCCGCCAGATCAATCTCGATCACCTCAGCATACTCTGCATTGGCATCGGCGCGCATCAGTGAAGGCTGCTCCAACCATGCCTCCATTGCCGCAATACGGCGCTCCAGCGCCTCGCTGCTCTGATAGCCATCTGCCACCATCTGCTTCAACAGGGCGATATTGGAGTTGAGGTACTCCTTCACCGAGTCCTCGCTGAGGGAGATGGTACAGGCCGCTGCAGAGCGCTCTGCCGAGGCATCACTCAGCTCAAAAGCCTGCTCAACCGTCAGCTCATCCAGACCCTCAATCTCCAGAATACGGCCTGAGAAGACGTTCTTCTTGCCCGCCTTCTCAACGGTCAGCAGTCCTTTCTGAATGGCCATGTAGGGAATTGCATGAACCAGATCACGCAGGGTGATACCGGGTTGCATCTCACCCTTGAAACGAACCAAAACTGACTCTGGCATATCCAGCGGCATCACACCAGTTGCGGCGGCAAAGGCGACCAAACCGGAGCCCGCCGGGAAGGAGATACCGAGCGGGAAGCGGGTATGGGAATCCCCCCCCGTCCCCACTGTATCGGGCAGCAACATCCGATTGAGCCAGGAGTGGATCACACCATCACCAGGTTTCAGAGAGACACCGCCACGGTTGACCATAAAGTTAGGCAGTGTCTGGTGTGTATTCACATCAACAGGGCGCGGGTAAGCGGCAGTGTGGCAGAAAGACTGCATCACCAAGTCCGCTGAGTACTCAAGACAGGCGAGATCTTTCAGCTCATCACGGGTCATTGGCCCCGTCGTGTCTTGAGAACCAACAGTTGTCATTACTGGCTCGCAATACTCACCAGGACGAACACCATCCTGCCCACAGGCCTTGCCAACAATCTTCTGAGCCAACGTATAGCCGGCACTGCTCTCTGCTGGCTGTTGTGGCGAACGGAATTGGGTAGAGGGTGCCAAACCCAGCACCTCGCGGGCACGGGCAGTCAATCCGCGACCAACGATCAGTGGAATACGGCCGCCTGCCTGAACCTCGTCCTGAAGCACTTCGGTATTAAGCGCAAAAGTGCTCAACACCTCATCACTTTGGTGGCGTTTGACCTCTCCCGCATAGGGATAGACATCAATCACATCACCCATCTCCATCGCCGAGACATCCATCTCGATGGGTAGAGCACCAGCATCCTCCATGGTATTGAAGAAGATCGGTGCAATCTTTCCACCGAAGCAGTAACCGCCATCCCGCTTGTTAGGGATGAATGGAATATCGCGACCCATATGCCACAACACGGAGTTAGTGGCCGATTTACGAGAGGAGCCGGTACCAACAACATCCCCCACATAGGCAACTGGATACCCCTTCTCTTTCAGGGCTTCCAACTCTCCCAGTGGGTCTTCACTCAATCCAGGACGTGACATTTTCAGCATCGCCTTGGCATGCACCGGAATATCGGGACGGGACCAGGCATCCTGCGCAGGAGAGAGGTCATCGGTATTGGTCTCTCCTGGCACCTTGAAGACGGTTACCGTCATCTTCTCTGCCAGAGGATCACGTGAGGTAAACCACTCTGCTTCAGCCCATGACTCCACCACACGCTTCGCATGCGCATTGCCGCCATTCATCTTCTCGACCACCTGATCAAAGGCATCAAACACCAACAGGGTCTTGGAGAGCGCATCTGCAGCGGCATTGGCCAACATCTCATCACGATCCAGTGCATCAATCAACGGGGCGACGTTGAAACCACCCAGCATGGTGCCCAGCAGCTCAACTGCACGCAGTGGTGAGATCAGTGGTGCACTTTTGTCACCGCTAACAACCGCAGCAAGAAAGCCCGCCTTGACCTCCGCCGCATCGTCGACACCAGCAGGCACTCGGTGAGTCAACAGCTCCAGTAACTCTTCACCATCGGCTGACGCCTCTTCCAGAAGCAGCGTCAACTCTGCAACCTGGCTCGCATTCAGTGGCAGTGGAGGAACCCCTTCTGCTGCACGAGCCTCGACCTGTTCATGGTATTTTTTCAACATCACAATTTTCCTTTTGTTTACTTCTTAACCTGCAGCAGACTATGGGTCGCAACACCACATATCCACTGCAACGGTTGCTTTAAATATTCAGTAATACCCGTGTAGGATCCTCTACCAGTTCCTTGATAGTCTTGAGGAAAGTCACCGCCTGCTTTCCATCAATGATTCGATGATCGTAGGAGAGTGCCAGGTACATCATTGGGCGAATCACGATCTCGTCATTCTCCACCACCGCACGCTTCTGGATATTGTGCATACCCAGAATTGCGCTCTGTGGAGGATTGAGGATCGGAGTAGAGAGCATCGAACCAAATACCCCACCGTTGGTGATGGTAAAGGTTCCGCCCATCAACTCTTCCATCGTCAGTTTACCAGCCCGCGCCTTCTTCGCATAACCGAGGATCTCCGACTCCACATCAGCCACCCCCATACGCTCAGTGTCACGCAAAATGGGAACCACCAAGCCTCGCTCGGAAGAGACTGCAATTCCGATATCGGTATACCCATGATAGACAATGTCGCTCCCATCAATCGAGGCATTGACCTCAGGAAAGCGCTGCAATGCAATGGTTGCCGCCTGCACGAAGATCGACATAAAACCAAGCCGTACACCATGCACCTTCTCAAACTCTTCCTTGTGGGAGGATCGCAGCGACATCGCCGCCGCCATATTGACCTCATTGAAGGTGGTCAGCATCGCTGTCGACTGTTTGGCCGATAGAAGTCGATCTGCAATGGTCTTGCGCAGACGACTCATGGGTTCACGTCGCTCAAGGCGCGCGCCGCTCTCTCCTGCCTCAGGGGTCAATGGCTCTACAGGGGTTGATGCAGCGCTCTGGGGAACTGTGGCGGCCTCCACATCCTCTTTCAACACATGCCCCTTGCTTCCCGTTGCCTGTACCTGTGCCGGATCCACCCCTTTCTCTGTCATTAGCTTGCGCACCGAGGGGCTGGAGTGGTTGCTCAACACTGCATCATCGTCTGGTGCGCTTTCTGCTGTCTCAGGGGCCGTGACCACACCCTCCTGAATCCGCCCCAATGGTTGCCCACCCACAACGATGGCATTAACCGCTTCAGTGATCTCTTCCAGTACACCATCGGCGGTCGCTGGCACCTCCAGCACCACTTTATCTGTCTCAATCTCGACCAGTATCTCTTCTCGGCGTACCGTATCCCCCACCTGTTTATTCCAGGCCACCACTGTTGCCTCAGTGACGGACTCCGGCAACGTCGGTGTCAAAATTTCCATACTCATTACTCCACCCCCATCTTGTTAGAGAACCCTTGAACCATTGAACCCTGCATTTCATGAAGCCGACTGACGGTCCGTGCAAACTGAAAACGCAGCGCCTCATCTTGATAAACCCGCATCATCTGACCAACCGCTGAGATCACCAACTGAATCTGATGATCATAAAGCTCATCCACAAAGTGAAGAAAACGCCAGGCATAGGATTCATTGGATGCCGCACGCGCATCAATGTTGGAGACGATGACCGTACTGAAAATGTGAGCCAGCTCGATATAGTCACTGGTTGCCCGTGGATTACTACAGAGCACCTGATAATCCAACCAGACCACCCCTTCTGCCACTTTGATCACAGGCAGGCTGCGCTGATTAATCTGCAGTGACTCCTGGTCCCAGGGTTCACTCTGCGCCAGACTGGAGAATATCTGTTCCAGCTCCTTCTCACTCAACTCCTGTGTGATCTCTTCCTTCGAAAGATTGCTGTTGGCCACTCGATAATCAATTTGGCTCTCCAGCTCAACAACGACGTTGTAGCGCTTCAACAGCTCAATGGCGGGGAGAAAAAGATCGCGATGAAAACCATTTTCGTAGAGGTTGTCTGGCACACGATTGGAAGTGGTCACCAGCATCACCTGTCGATTAAACAGACCTTCAAGAATGCCGTAGAGCAGCATCGCATCCGCGATCTCGGTCACATGGAACTCATCGATGCAGATCAGCCGATAACGCCCAGAGAGCTGTTTGGCAATCGCATCCAATGGATTGGGACGATGCTTATGATCTGGCATGGAGCCGTGCAGCATCTCCATAAATTCATGATAGTGGTAACGCACCTTGCGCTTCTCAGGAGCCGCACGATAGAACTGGTCCATCAACCAGGTCTTGCCAACACCAACGTCCCCCCAGATAAAGACACCCTGCTGCTTTTTCTTGAACAGACGACACCACCACCCCTGCTGGTTCATACGATCCAATGCACACTGTAGCGCCTCAATCACCTTGATCTGGGCACGGTCGTGCTTGATCTCCTGGTGATCAACCTGCTGCAGATATTGCTCTACTAACGCCGTCATTAGTTCGCCCCAACGACCTCCTGACTTCCTGTAACTGGCACTGTATAGTCATGCGCCAGCTCTTCACGATGCCGATCCTCATCAAATGCAACCCCAAGACGGTTACAGACGGTACGCACATCCTTCTCTGCATTCTGCAGACAGCTGGTAGCACCCGGAGATGGCGTCATATTGAAAATAATGCCATTCCCTGGATCGATCTTCGCCTCTCCCAGCACCAGCTTGCGCGCTTTCTTATCCAATAGCTGTGGACGAATACCGCCAAAGCGGTTGGCGTAACGCACCTCATCGAAAGTGATCGAGGGGACAATTTTCCGAATCTCTTTCATGAAAAGGTAGCGCTGTAGGGTAGGCACCTCATAGAGCAAATTTTTCAAGAAATAGTTGCGGATATCTTTCACCTTGAGCAGATCTTTAGCAATAGCCATGACATCTGGGTTGAGACGGAACACCTTGAAGAAGTCGAGAATACTCTTGTACTGATAACGCTCCAACATCGGTAGCGCTAAAGCCGTGGGACCGAAACGGGTCTTTCCCTCTACCAACAGATCAATGTCTCCATGAACCGCTGCAAAGGGAAGATTTGGGTTTTGCACAGTATAAACCTTGCCATTCAACAGCTCTGGTGTGAAGTAAAAACTCCCCCCCATTGGCAGCACAGAATAGTCTAGGCCATGCCCCATCTTATGCGCCATCAATAGGCTATGACCGCCTGCACAGGTAATCACATTCTCCGCCTCAATGGTCCCTTGATTGGTTTTGACCACGAAGATATCACCCTTCTCTTCAATCTGCTCTACATGACCGCCTAATTTGAGGTCAATCTCGCAACTGCTCTCTGCCTGTGCTGACTCCACAAAAGATCGGGCCAAGGCAGCAAAGTCACACGCCACATACTCATTGCGATTACCCATCGCAACCACTGGATCTTTTCTCCAGCGCCCATCCCGCATCATCACCACATAGGGCTCGATACTAGCGATCTCTCCCATCTCAAACAGTTCCATCCCTTTGTAGTGAGGGGCAAACTCTGTATAACGGCTGCGAATGAAATCACACTCCTTCTCACCGACACCCAGTGCCATCTTGGGGTACTTATGTACCAGTGGCGCCGCACCCATGCCCTCTTTTTGTAGCGCATAGTTGACCACCATATCTACCGCTTGCTTGACATAGAGTGCCTTCTCCAGCGTGTAGTTGGTTTCGATATCTCCCCGGTGCAGGGTCTGGCTGTTATTCCGTCCATGCGAATTGACGTTGGCGAGATCATCATTCTTTTCTACCAGAGTCACATGTTTCAACCCGGAGTAGCGCGCTGCGGTATAGAGCAGTGCGCTTCCCGAAACACCTCCACCAATAATCAACAACTGTGTCTTCATCAATAACCACTCATCTCAATACAATCCACCTGGGCAACGCTCACGGCGCCAATCCCAGTGCAGCCTCAACCAGATCCTGCTGCTGCTGTTTATGGATATGAAAACTACCGACCGCTGGTGCTGCCGAGGCAGGACGCCCGACATTGTGTAGAGATGTGCCCTCTTTCAGCAACATCTGCAACAGCGGATGAACCATGAACCAGGCCCCCTGGTTCAGAGGCTCCTCCTGACACCAGACCAGCTGGCCATAATTTGGATAGAGATCCAGCAGACGCTCCAGATCATAGTGTGGAAATGGATAGAGCTGCTCAACCCGAAGAATGGCCACATGGTTACTGGAGCTGCTACGGCGTTTCTCCAGCAAATCGTAGTAGACCTTCCCGCTACAGAGCACGATGCGCTCGACCTGCTGTCGATCAAGATCATCCTGTTCATCCATCACCGTCTCGAAATGGCCATCGATCACTTCATTGACACTACTGATACACATGGGGTGACGCAGCAGGCTCTTGGGGGTCATCACTACCAACGGCTTACGATAACGCCGCACCATCTGACGCCGAATCATGTGGAAGGTCTGTGCCGGAGTGCTCGGCACACAGACCTGGATATTCTCCTGCGCACAGAGCTGTAGATAACGCTCCAGTCGCGCTGAGGAGTGCTCTGGCCCCTGACCATCAAAGCCATGAGGCAGAAACATCACCAGCCCACTCAGGCGTCCCCATTTTTGCTCACCTGAGGTGATAAATTGATCGATCACCACCTGTGCACCATTGGCAAAATCACCAAACTGCGCCTCCCAAACCACCAGCGTTTCCGGCTCTGTGGTGGCATATCCATACTCAAAGGCAAGCACTGCCTCTTCGGATAACAGCGAGTCAATCACATGGAAGGGTGGCAGCCCCTCTGCCATGTGCTGCAGAGGGGTATAGTCCTCTCCACTCTCCTGATCATGAACCACTGCGTGACGGTGGAAGAAGGTACCGCGCCCACAATCTTCTCCTGAGATTCGCACTGCATATCCATCTTCCAGCAGCGCTGCATAGGCCAAATTCTCACAGAATCCCCAATCAAGTGGTTGGTCCCCAATCGACATCCGCAGACGATCTGCATAAATCCTCGAGACTCGGCCATTCACCTGCAGATGCTCTGGCAAACGGGCCACCGCGCTTCCTAGACGGGTAAAGCGCTCCTGATCCATCTCACCTGTCACAGGCTCATGCCAGAGCCCATCTCTATATTTGTTCCAGTTCACTGGATGGAGGCGGTTGATATCATCCGGGTGCAGCAGACTGGGCACGGTCGGCTCTCCATCCTCAAGCCGCTTGCGATACCCCTGAATCATCTGTTCACACTCCCCTTCACTGATGATTCCCGCCTCGATCAGGCGCTGACAGTAAAGTTCCCGGGTTGTGGGCAACACTCGAATTTTCTTGTACATCATCGGCTGGGTTGCCGCTGGCTCATCGGCCTCATTGTGACCATGGCGGCGATAGCAGACCATATCGATCACCACATCCTCATGGAAGACCCGACGATACTCAAGCGCCACTTTGGTAATAAAGACAACCGCTTCTGGGTCATCCCCGTTGACATGGAAAACCGGGGCACCCACCATTTTGGCCACATCACTACAGTAATGCGTGGAACGTGAATCAATCTTGCTGCTGGTGGTAAAACCAATCTGGTTATTGATGATGATGTGGATGGTTCCGTAGGTACGATATCCACGCGTCTCTGACATATTCAGCGTCTCCATCACCACACCCTGTCCAGCAAAGGCGGCATCGCCGTGAATCACTACCGGCAACACCTGATCACCGCCACCTTTACGGCGGTCCTGACGGGCACGCACGCCCCCCTCCACCACCGGACCAACGATCTCCAGGTGAGAGGGATTGAAGGCAAGCGCCAGGTGAATCGGGCCATGTGGGGTATTGCGGTCACAGGCAAATCCCATGTGGTATTTCACATCACCGGTACGGCCTCCATGATCCACTGTCCCCTCAAACTCCTTGAAGAGTGAGGCGGGCGCCTTGCCCAGAGTATTGATCAATACATTGAGACGACCACGGTGCGCCATCCCGAAGACCACCTCCTCAACCCCCATTCCTGCCGAATGGTTGATCAAGGTATCGAGCATTGGAATCAGGCTCTCTCCCCCCTCCAGCGAGAAGCGCTTTTGGCCCACATATTTATGATGCAGATAACGCTCGAGGGTCTCCGCCTCAGTCAACCCAACCAGTAGATCTTTGCGCTCCTTATCACTCAGGCCCCACTCGCCCGCTGCAGACTCCAGTCGCTGCTGAATCCAGCGCTTGTTGGCGGTGCTGGTGATGTGCATATATTGCGCGCCGATCGAGCCACAGTAGGTGCGACGCAGCAGTGCCCGAATCTCTTCCAGAGCCATCTCTTTACTGGAAGCATGCAGTGACCCAACATTGAACTGGCGCGTGAGGTCCTGCTCATCAAAGCGGTGATGCTCCAGCTTCAGCTCACTGATCGAGAGCTTCTTGGTATGCCCTAGCGGGTTGACCTCTGCCTCGAAGTGACCCAGATAACGGTGCGCATTGATGTACTGCAATACCCGAACCTGTTTCTGAGACTCTTCTGCAGAGATTTTCGGGCTGTGCTCGCCGCCGCGACGCTGTGAAAAGTGCTGCTTGAACTGCTGGCGGATCTCAGTATGACGCCCCTGCTCCTCAATCTCCCCCGAGAGTTGATCAAAATATTGACGCAGCTCTTCCGGAACCGATGCCGGATTTTGCAGATACTGCTCATAAAACAGCTCTAGATAAGCCGCATTGTTTGCATCATATGTAGACATCTTCCTGCCCTCTCTGCAGTTCACCCCAATTACGACCAATCTTATACGTTATGTGTCGACAATCATTGTTAAAATATCTCAAAAATTTGGATAATGTCAACCAATTACCTTGAAATATTCTCAATGGGTCGTATTATGTGTCGACAATCCTTGTTATATTATGCTGGTATCAATATCATCAATTCATACAAAAAATGAGCCAACTGGTACAGTGAAGCAACACTATTTTTTACAAAGGGAACCGGCCTCGCTGAAACGCAATGGAGGGGGGATACTCACTCCACAAAGGCGAAATATTGGGTCAGTTTCCGCCCAAACAGACTCACGACTCCCCTTGGATCACAGAAAAAATTGATCAACAATCAACCACTAGCAGACAGGACTAGAAGTTGGCACCACTTTTGCCAGAATCTATAGGATCGATATGGAGGAACTGCAGACCATGACCGACTCAACACCCCCAATAGCTCCTGCACCGGAGCAGCCTCTCTCCCCACACCTCACCGTCTACAAACCACAGCTGACCTCGGTCCTCTCCGTCCTCCATCGCGCCACAGGCTCACTACTGGCTATTGGTACAATTCTGGTCTGCTACTGGCTATTGGCCGCCGCCTCTGGCCCGGAATCCTTTGCTAACGCCAAGATGATTTTTGGATCATGGATCGGTCAGCTCATCCTCTTTGGCTGGAGCTGGGCCGCGTTCTACCACCTAGGCAACGGCATCCGTCACCTCTGCTGGGATCTCGGCCTTGGACTGGAGCTCAAGACCGTCTACCGCAGCGGAACCGTGATGTTCATCACCGCACTGCTGCTCACTCTGGTTCTCTGGGGGGTTGCCTAATGTCTGCTGTCAAACACTGGAAGTCTCAACGCCTCAGTGCGGTTGCATTGATCCCACTGACACTCTGGCTGCTCTTCTCGGTCGCCACACTCTCCTCATCCGAATATGAGGCAGTACACCACTGGCTAACACAGCCGATGACCACCGCCCTGCTGGGGCTCTTTGTCATCATCGCAGGGCACCACGCCTTTTTGGGAGTACAGGTCATTCTGGAAGATTATGTGCAGAACCCTCTACGCCGTACTGCGACCATCGCTGTGCGCCTTGGACTACTATTGACCACCGTGCTTTCGGTCTACGCCATCTACCAGATGGCCATACCGACCACAGGATAAACTCAAAACATCCGCAGGAATTGTTGGAGGAGAAACAGAAACCGCATGAACGGATACAACATCGAACACCACACCTATGATGTCGTCGTTGTGGGTGCCGGCGGCGCCGGACTACGCGCTACCTTCGGCATGGCCGACAAGGGACTCTCGACCGCTTGCGTCACCAAGATCTTTCCTACCCGAAGCCATACTGTAGCTGCACAAGGAGGGATCTCCGCAGCACTCTCCAACATGGGAGAGGACAAGTGGCAGTGGCATATGTATGACACCGTCAAAGGGGCCGACTGGCTGGGTGATCAGGATGCGATTGAATACATGTGCCGAGAAGCAATTCCAGCCGTCCTGGAGCTGGAGCATCAGGGTGTTCCTTTCTCTCGCACCGACGATGGCCGTATCTATCAGCGCCCGTTTGGTGGCATGACCACCAACTATGGTGAAGGGGTCGCCGATCGTACCTGTGCCGCAGCTGACCGTACTGGCCACGCTATTCTCCACACCCTATACCAGCAGTCTCTGAAGCGTAACGCCAAATTCCATATCGAACACTTCGCCACCGATCTGATTATGGATGATGATGGCGTCTGTCGCGGGGTGATGGCATGGGATCTCGCCACCGGCACGCTACGCATCTTCCACGCACAAACGGTCATTCTCGCCACCGGCGGCTATGGTCGCACCTGGTTCTCCGCCACCTCTGCACACACCTGTACAGGTGATGGCAACGGAATGGTGATTCGCGCAGGGCTTCCCCTTCAAGATATGGAGTTCACCCAGTTCCACCCCACCGGCATCTACGGTGCCGGCTGCCTCATCACCGAAGGAGTTCGTGGTGAAGGGGGTTACCTCACCAATGCAGACAATGAGCGCTTCATGGAGCGCTATGCACCCAGTGCCAAGGACCTTGCATCACGAGATGTGGTGAGCCGCGCAATGACCGTAGAGATCAACGAGGGGCGTGGCGTTGGCGATCATAGCGATCATATCCATCTTCACCTCGAGCATCTCGGAGAAAAACTGATCCAGGATCGACTCCCGGGTATCGCCGAAAGCGCTCGTATCTTCGCTGGGGTTGACGTCACCCGCGAACCAATCCCGGTACTCCCAACCGTGCACTACAACATGGGCGGAATTCCGACCAATCTCCATGGTGAGGTAGTCACTAGCAGTGACGGAAAAAATGACCAAGTCGTTCCTGGACTGATGGCAATTGGAGAGTGTGCCTGTGTCTCCGTTCACGGAGCCAATCGCCTGGGATCCAACTCCCTGCTCGACATTATCGTCTTTGGCCGTGCCGCCGCCATCCGCTGTGCAGACACGCTAGAGGTTGGCGCCACACAGCCAGAGATCACCTCGGCGCAAATTGAACCACTGCTGGGCCGCTTTGATCGCATTCGCAATGCCAATGGGGGCCACCCAACAGCAGACATTCGTGATCGTATGCAGCGCACCATGCAGAAACATGCCGCAGTATTCCGTACCGAAGAGACCATGCAGTCTGGCAAACACCAGCTGGATGCCATCTATGAGAGCTTCAGTGATGTCGCGGTCAGTGACAATGCTATGGTCTGGAACTCGGATCTGATGGAGACCCTGGAGCTCGATAACATGCTGCAATGTGCTCAATCTTCTCTTCACTGCGCCATTGATCGTAAAGAGAGTCGTGGTGCACATGCTCGTGAAGACTATCCAGAGCGCGATGACGAACAGTGGATGAAACATTCCCTCTGCTGGGTAGATCCTGATGGCACCACCCGTTTTGGTAGCCGTCCCGTCCATGAATACACACTGACCGACGAGGTTGAGTACATTCCACCCAAGGAGCGTGTCTACTAATGGCTGAATTCAAACTCCCGCCCAACTCCATCATCCAACAGGGCAAGAGCTGGCCCGCTCCTGAGGGTGCAACCCGTATTCAGCGTCTGCGGATCTACCGTTACAACCCTAATGGGATCGAGAACCCTCGCTGGGATATCTATCAGCTGGATGCTGACAACTGCGGCAACATGGTGCTGGATGCGTTACTGAAGATCAAAAATGAGGTCGACCCCGGCCTCACCTTCCGTCGCTCTTGTCGCGAAGGGATCTGCGGCTCTTGTGCAATGAATATCGGCGGCACCAATACTCTCGCCTGCACCCAGTCCATCGAATCATTCAACGGCAAAGAGATCACCGTCAGTCCACTTCCGCACATGGGCGTGGTCAAAGACCTGGTCCCAGACATGACCCACTTCTATGCACAGCATGCCTCAGTGCAGCCCTGGATTAAACCGAAAGAGATTCCTGCCGATGGGCGTGAACAGCGCCAATCTCCAGAGGATCGAAAGAAGCTGGATGGACTCTATGAGTGCATCCTCTGCGCAAGCTGCTCTACCTCCTGCCCCAGCTACTGGTGGAACAGTGACCAATTTCTCGGCCCTGCGGTACTGCTACAGAGTTACCGCTGGATTGCAGACAGCCGGGATGGCAATCTGCAGGAGCGACTCGACCAGATGGATGACGCCTTCAAACTCTATCGCTGTCACACCATCATGAACTGCACCAATACCTGCCCCAAGGGACTCAATCCCGCCAAGGCCATTGCAGAGATCAAGAGAGAGCTGGCACGACGATGACCCCAGAGAGCGCAACGCTGTCACAACTTAAACTGCGTTGCCGTCGCGGCATGTTGGAATTGGACTTGATCATGGAACGGTACTTGATTAACCACTATGCCGATGCCAATCGTGAAGAGCAGGCTCAATTTATTGAGCTGCTAGAGATGCAGGACCCGGAGCTCTATCCATTGGTCACTGGGGCAATCTCTCCACCAGTCGATATCCAGCCGCTCATTGAGAAGATCACAGCCTCTGGCACTCAATCCTCAGAATCTTGACTCTTGGTAGAAACCCGCAGGTCTGGCAGGTTAGCCTTGCCAATGACATGCAACACAATCCCAACTCCGATCAGAAAGACGACACCAGCCATCATGCTGGCAATGATTGAGTCCTCTGCTCCTCGATCCCAGCTCTGATCAAAAAATGCCAGCAGCGCTGTCAGCGCCACGGCACCAGCATAGCTCAACAACGCCAATCCATAAGAGATCTTCTGTCCAAACCCTCGATTTTCTGCCATTTTCAGTTCCTGTTCTTGGTTCTTAACTCTTGGGGCCGCACTCTACCATCCATCCGCAAGAAATGCCTGACTACATCGAGCATGGGTGTAACGCTTCTATAATCTACCGTTATATTCTGCCGCCGCTCTCCATCCTGAATCACCAGTGATGGAAATTGACCTGCTCCAAGCGCCCTTGAGTGTGCAATCTCCTGCAATAGCTGCTGAGCAGTCTCTGTCGAGGAAAGAATCTCAACAAACCGCCCCCGATCAATTCCCAGTTGCTCTGCCAGATCGGTCAACACCTCATACTCTGAGGGGTTCAGCGCCTGTTGGTAGTAACCTTGCTGAATTGCTGCAATCATCGGTTCCTCCATCGATGGATGAATCGATTTTGCTGCGATCACCGCACGGCATGCGGGATAGGTGGAGCGCCGAGGCTGGCACGCGGTCCAGAAGTCGAAATTGAATCTTCTGGAGGGAATTTTCTTCTCAATTGTCTGCCAGGTTTTCTGCAACATCTGCTGCATCTCTTTGGCCATCGGCTGGTCACTATCGGGGGCCAGCCCACCCAGCAGCCTTTTTACCTCAACCTCATCCGGCAACTGCTGCTGAAGCTCATCCAAAACCGGGGCAAAACCCCAGCACCAGCTGCACATCGGATCATGAATATAGAATAGTGTCGCCAGTAGATCATCCTCTCTCCATACCAAACTGTTTCAGTGTACCTTGGTAGTTGCGATAACAGTTGAGAATCAACCACAATAGCCAGGAAAAATAGCTCACCATCAACAGTGCAGCCACCGATAACAGCGCCGGAAACAGTAGCGATCCTACCCATATCAACACCATCAAACCATAGAGTAGCAGCAGAACCTTTGCCCAATGGGTTGGAAGGATCTGAAACAGGTTGGGAATTTTGGTCAGGTTATGGAGCTGATCCGGATCCCCAATCACCCGCTGCTGCAGATGGAGAAAGACCAGAAATGGGGCAATCTTGATCAATGCTCCCGAGAGCATTGGCAGAAGGAAGCCAAAAATCCAGAGAACCCCCAGAAGTGGTGGGGTAGCCTCCCACAACACCTTGGAGGTCAGCAGTAACAGACTCCCAATGAGTAGCACCGACAAGCCCATCATCCAGAAGCTTACCGTCACATCAAACACCTTACGTTTACGCTGCAGCAGAGCACGCAATGCGAACCCCGCATGCATCATAAGGATGAGCGCAACCAGTGACAGCAATGAATCACTCCATGCTGTCCACGCCAGCAACTCTCCGATGCCCCACAATAGCAGCGAAACTGCAGCAGCCGGAACACTCCATCGACGAAACCAGAGTGGGAACTCCGGCGTCACATGGAACATTGGGATCATCTGAAAACTCATCCCCATCAGCAGTAACGTGAACCATCCGCCCATTCCCCAAATAGCATGAATATCGGTCCACTCTCTTCTCACGCCGCCACCCACACCGCCCCATCCCGTCAGTAACAGCAATCCCAACCCACTCAACAACAGCAGAAAGAGCGCCGGATAACGGAGCAGACGAATCACCTCTGATGGATTCGGACTGCTCCAGAGGATTTTTGTGAACAGTAGTAGATAAGGGAGAAAGCCGATAAAAAGGATCACTGAGGATGCGACCAACAACAACACATCGACGTACAGGAATCCCAGGAAATAGAGCAGCGCTCCAGCCGTCAGAGCAAGATGAATCCACCAAGAGACAAGGCCAACTGAAGGGAACTGTACCCCACCTACCACAGGAAGGATCTGGAATAGCACACCCGTCACAACCATCATCAATACACCGATATTGATGAGGTGAAGTGCGCCAATCAACTGTGGATGCCAACGGCTCTCCAACCACTCGGGACCACTCAGAAATAGCATCAACGCAAACAAGACCCCAAACAGCGGGGCCGTAAGAAAGAAGCGAAATGGAATCTCGATTGGGGGGGCATTCTCAACCGTCAGGTTGGCGCTATTGATCATCACCCCTCCCTACCCACAACGCACGTTGACGCGCTCTTGGGCCTCTTGGTCTCCTTTTCGATAGATCATGATTTCATAGGGAGCCTCACCCTCTAGGTAAAGCTGGCAGTCAAACCCCATATCATCCAATACACTGTAGAGTGGGCGTGGCTCCATGCGGTGCATCATTCGCACATACTCACCCGCCTTCAGATCGGCAACAGCCTCTAGCACCTGTTGCATCGGTTCAGGAGCAGGAAGACCCTGAACATCGCAGATCACCTCTCCATTTGCCTCAGACATCTTTACGCATCGGCAGTGAGATTCAGTCTCCCTACCACTTCCTCCGGTTGCTGTAGTGCCTGATCGATCATCGGATAAAGAATCTGCTCCTCTTTCATGTTGTGCTGTTGAATCATCAGCATCAGGGTTTCCGCCACGCCGAGGAGTTGATCCGACTGCCGATTTTCAATCGCCTCCTGAAGTCCACTCAGTAGAGAGCGCATCTGTTTATGCTCCATTCGCATCACCATGGTGGGCCCTTGCGCATTTCCTGTTGCCGCTTCAAAGGTGGGAAACAGAACATCCTCTTCGCTCTGAAAGTGGTTGAGCATGCTGTTACGAAAACGGCTTCCGGCGTTGGCAATCTGCTCCCAGTCACCTGTCGAGACCAGATTCTCCATCTCGGAGAAGTAATCATCACAGGCCCGGTGATGGTGTGTCATAATTTCTGAGATCTGTTCCACGGTCCAATATGCTCCAACATCAAAAGTTATTTCTGGTGGCTATTTCACCACTTCTCATTGAGTTAGCGCCACCTCTCCTCTCGAGAGATTTGATATTCATCAAAGTCAACAACCGTCCACATCCATCCAACACCTGCCCATGCTGATCGACTCACACTGTCATCTCGACTTCCCCCAGTTTGAGCCGGATTACCATGAAACCCTGCAGCAATGCCCTAAACAGGGGGTCGAAAAGATCGTCATCCCCGGAGTGATTGCAGAGAATTGGGGACGTATTCTCAACTGCACCAACGCCTCACCGCTTCTCTATCCAGCCATTGGGCTTCATCCCCTCTACCTGGATCACCACACCCCAAAAGATTTTCAGACGATGGAGCAGCTGCTCATCGACCATCCGGAAATTATTGCTGTGGGCGAAATCGGCCTCGACTACTACCCTGCAGAAATAGATCGCGAAAAACAGCTGGCGCTATTCGTCGAGCAACAAAAAATTGCCTGGAAACATCAGCGTCCCCTTCTCCTCCATGTACGCAAGGCACACACAGCCACGCTACAGCTGCTGCAAAAGAACAAAAGCCATGGTGGAATTGTTCACGCTTTCAGTGGAAGCCTGGAACAGGCGAGAGAGTACATTGAGCTAGGCTTTCTGATCGGCATTGGAGGTGTCGCGGCACGCCCCAATGCCAAAAAACTGCACCGTGTCATCCGTGAGATTCCAGCCACATCCATTGCTTTGGAAACCGATGCACCGGATCTTCCCCCGATTTGGGCCCAAGGGGAACGTAACTCACCGCTTCAGCTTCCTGCGATTACACAAACGATCGCAACACTTCGCCAACAGTCACTTGAATCTCTCGCAGAACAGAGCAGCAAGAACGTTATAAAAGTATTGAAACGGCTGGATTGAACAATTCTGCAGGCGCTACAATGAGATGTATGAGAAAGACTCTCCAGTGGTGGCTGCTGCTCCTCACCCTCTCCCTAACTTTTCCCGCTCAGGCAGAGATTGCTGTGCTGCTGCATGGAGTACTGGGAAGTAGCAACTCTTGGGAAAAGCGTGGTGCGATCGATGCCCTGCAGCAGATGGGATGGGAACGCGCAGGGCGTGTCGAACCTGGCGGCCCAAGCGGCGTTCTGATCTCGCGCCCTACACAACCCCCTCGCGGAAACCGACAACTCTATCTTGTCGACATCCCATCCCTGATTCCACTCGAACAGCAAGGCAAGCTACTGGAAGAGACACTGACCATCCTCTCTAAACACCACCCCGAAGAACCGATCTATCTAGTGGGCCACTCTGCAGGCGGCGTGGTTGCCCGCATTACAGCCGTACGCAACCAGCTCCCCAACCTGAAGGCTCTGGTCACTATCGCAACCCCTCACCAGGGGAGTCCTTATGCCAATCTGGCCTATGATATCGCCACACTTCCCTATCCATTCCGGCTGTTGCCGAAGATGGTGGCCAACAAGAAATACAAAGCGTTGAGACGTGCACGCCCAATGATCAAAGGGCTCACTGTCGCCAAACCTGGCACCTTTCTCCACTGGCTCAACCAGCAACCGCACCCTGAGATCCACTACATCTCGATTATCCGCCAACAGCCTGCATCTAAAGCGGATGAGGCGCTGGTTCCAACCTGGAGCCAAGACATGAATCGCATTGCCGCACTCGCTGGTCGCTCAATGACCATTCCTACCTATGCTCCACATTTCATCAACAGTGCAGACGGCTATTTGCTCGGCCAACTATTCAACCAGCTGGTCACCGAAGAACCACAGCCTCAATGACATGCGACCTATATTAGAGTCGACTACTACTATTCTGGTCCGTTACCCAGCCATTGAGCAAAAGATCACCAGTCACACAACTGGGATTGGGCACCTATCACGGCTCAAGGCGCACCCCTGAAAGGGATTCATTGGTTGTTACAAAAAATATCAGAAAAAACGCTTCCCTTTTAGAAACAGCTCATACAAAATGCAGATTCCAAATATTCATGGTGTAGTGCTCAACAACCAGTGAGCAGGCACTTGAGTTTAATCGAAAGAAGGAGAAACGCTGTAATGGCACCTAAAACAACTGCTGTAAAAGAGGCATTCACCAAAGCCCAGACTATCGCCACTATCGCTGAGGATACTGGCCTCTCTAAGAAGGCTGTTGCTGATGTACTCGGCAGCCTGGGCATCATCGTAGAGCGTCACGTTAAGCCTCGCTCTGCTGGCCGTTTCACTCTGCCAGGGATCATGACTATCAAGCGCTACAAGAAGAAGGCAACCAAGGCACGCGAAGGCCGCAACCCACAGACTGGTGAGAGCATCACCATTGCTGCCAAGCCTGCACACAATGCACTGAAGATCACTGCTGCCAAGGCTCTGAAAGACGCCGTATAAAGCGCACTCTGATCTAAATGTAAAAAAACCCGCAGCAGCGGGTTTTTTTATGCCTGCCTGTTTCTCACAGGTAGATCCTTATCGTTCTAGCGTTGATCCACTGGTTGATAGGGTCGTGGCGTTGCCCCGGTATAGAGCTGGCGTGGACGCCCAATGCGTTGTGATGGGTCATCCAGCATCTCACTCCATTGTGCAATCCACCCTGCAGTCCGGGCCATGGCAAAGATCACAGTGAACATATTCAGTGGAATCCCCAGCGCCTTGAGAATCAGACCAGAGTAGAAATCAACATTGGGGTAGAGTCTGCGTTCGACAAAGTATTCATCTTCTAGCGCGATCCGCTCTAGCTCTAACGCCGCCTCAAATAACGGCGTCTCCTTCTGATCAATGGTCTCGAGCAGATCATGACACGCATGCCGAATAATCCGGGCGCGAGGATCATAATGTTTATAGACTCGGTGCCCAAATCCCATCAAGCGGAATGGATCATCTTTTGCTTTTGCTCGCTTCACATAGGTCGGGATCTCCTCTTTGGATCCGATCTCTTCCAGCATACAGATCACCGCCTCATTAGCCCCTCCATGCGCAGGCCCCCAAAGCGAGGCAATACCCGCCGCAATCGAGGCGAAAGGATTTGCACCGGAGCTTCCTGCCAGGCGCACGGTTGACGTACTGGCATTCTGCTCATGGTCCGCATGAAGGATAAAGATCAGGTCCATCGCCTTGGCCGCCACCGGGTTCACCTCGTAGCTGCAGCTAGGCATACCAAACATCATGTAGAGAAAGTTCTCTGAGTAACCCAAATCATTATTGGGATACATAAATGGCTGCCCGAGTGAATATTTGTAGCTGTAGGCAGCAATGGTTGGCATCTTTGCAATCAGACGATGGGCAGAGATGCGGCGATGCTCCGGATTCCGAACATCAATCGAGTCGTGATAAAACGCGGAGAGCGCACCAACTACCCCCAAGGTGACCGCCATCGGATGGGCATCATAGCGCATCCCTTCATAGAAGCGACGGATCGCCTCATTGACCATGGTGTGCTCTGTAATCAAGCCCTCAAAATCACTCAGCTCTTCCGCAGAAGGAAGCTCTCCATTGAGCAACAGATAACAGCACTCCAGATAGCTACTCTGCTCCGCCAACTCCTCAATTGCATAGCCCCGGTAGTAGAGTTCCCCTTTGTCCCCATCGATATAGGTAATCCCACTACGGCAGCTGGCGGTCGAGAGGTACCCAGGGTCATAGGTAAACATTCCCGTTTGCTGATAGAGCTTTTGCACATCCATCACGTTGGGGCCATAACTCCCCTCCAGCACCGGCAACTCAACCGCATCATCACCTTGCGAATTGAGCCATATCTTTTTCTCTGACATCCGATCCTCCTGTATCATTGAATCTACCCTATAAGTAGACCATCTAGTTTACCTAATAATAAGATCAATAATACTAATAACAACTATGGAAAGGGCTGATTGAATGGAACGATTTCTATTTGTCTACCACTGGCTCGGCGCACTGACCGAAGGACGCTTTTTCCGTAGCAGCTTTTCTGGCTTGCTGCGGCTTAGTGCAATCGCGCTCACGATTTACCTCATTGGGGATGCGATTGAGACCTGGCAGAAGCTGCTCTATTCCGAAGCGGGGGCTCCAGGGTTGCTGTTACCCATCGTGGTACAAGTCACCCTTTTTCTGGCCGGCTACACGATGATTCATCTACTGCTGCTGCGTGCTGCCGAGATCCGCTCTCTCTATGACGCCCGTTACGCACTCTCTGAGATCATGACTGTATTGGCGCGCCTGAGTGGAGAGCTGCTATTCGTAGCAACGCTGACCATTACTCTGATCACAGCCCTGCAGAGTATTGGCCTGCAGAGCGGCATTCTCCTTCCAGAGCTTCAACAACTGATCGCTCCGCTACTGGCAAAAAGCAGCCTGGCCTGGCTAGTGGTCACAGGAATCCTACTCAGTTTTGCACTGCTGGTTGCTGGCTATCTGGCCAGTGAGCTACTGGAGATGGTGATGCGGCTCTCTAGAAATTCAGAGCGCCGCCTGCAATAGTAGCGCTACCAGGGCTCTTGCCCGATCTTCTCCAGGTAGGTATTGTGTGCGCTCAACTCGTCCGCGCTAGGAGCCATCACGTTTAGTCGCGGGCGATCTGCGGGAAAGCGCTGAATCGGCTCAACCCCGCCAGACTCCCCCAGCCCATCCAGATCCAATCCGGTCTGCCCGCCAGTCATGGTCAGATAGACCTCTGCCAAGATCTCGGAATCAAGCAGCGCCCCATGCAAGGTGCGCTGGGAATTATCAATCTCCAGCCGCCGGCAGAGCGCATCCAGATTATTCTTCTGTCCGGGATATTGCTTACGTGCCATCTGCAAGCTGTCAGTGATCTTACAGATCTCCTCCAGTGACGCATGACCCTGCCCCAGCAGAGCAAGCTCATGATTGATGAAGCCAACATCAAACGGCGCGTTATGGATGATCAACTCTGCTCCGCGAACAAAGTCCAGGAAGTCAGTCACGACATCACCAAACCGAGGCTTATCTGCCAGGGACTCGTTGGTAATACCATGCACCTCGATAGCGCCAGCATCAATCTCTCGATCCGGCTGAAGGTATTGATGGTAGTGATTATGGGTGACCCGGCGATTGATCACCTCAACGCACCCAATCTCAATAATCCGGTGACCTTGGGCCGGCTCCAACCCTGTGGTCTCTGTATCCAGTACCACCTGTCTCATGCGTCACTCACCTCATCCCCCAGGGGATACTCTCTTCCCGCTTCGCGAGAATTCACCTCATCCATGCCACGATTGGCCAGCTCATCGGCAATCTCATTCTCTCGATGACCACTGTGTCCTTTGACCCAGGCCCACTCAACCTGATGCTGTTGTACCAGCAGATCGAGCTGCTGCCAGAGATCCACATTCTTCACCGGTTTCTTGGCTGCAGTTTTCCATCCATTGCGCTTCCAGTTGTGAATCCACTCCGTGATCCCATTTTTGACATAGGTCGAGTCGGTTGTAATCCGCAGAGGTGTCGAGCGGTTGATCACCTCCAAAGCACGAATCACCGCCGTCAGCTCCATCCGGTTATTGGTGGTCTCTTGCTCTCCACCCCACAACTCCTTTTCTGTCTCTCCATAGCGCAACAGAGCCCCCCAGCCACCAACACCGGGATTCCCACGACAACCACCATCCGTAAAGATCTCAACCATCATCGCAAGTGGACCTCTCCACACTGTTCTGCACTGTTCGATTCATTAAATTTCCGGTCACTACACTTGCCCGCTGCCGCCAACGCGGCCGTATCGGATTTAGCGGCGTTACACGGCGCTTTGCAACCAATTGGTAGCCACCAGTATAGAGCGCCGATCTGCGCCATGACCAGCTCAATAGCGGCAGACGACGCTGCGCCTGGAGCTCATACCCCAACAGTCGTAACCACTCAGCCACCTTACGCTGCGAATGATAGCGCCCCCGCAACGCCCGATTCCGAAACCGCAACAATCCCCACGGCGAGAATCCATAAATCACAACCGTTCCCTCTTCAATCAGGACCCGGGTTGTCTCTCGCAACAGTTGATAGGGATCTGCAGAGAACTCCAGCAGATGAGGAAGGATCACCGCTGAGAGTGACTCCGTGGCAATCGGAAACGCCAGCTGCTCTCCCTCCATCACCGCCCAACTGCGCTCCTCCTGGCTACCAATTCCCATCACAAAGGGGTGACGCACCCCCTCAGCCTGTCCAGCAAAGTTCTCTTTCTCCATCCCTAGCTGCATCAGGTGCATCCCGTAAATCTCTCGCAGCGCTTTCCGATTCCACTCCCGCTCCTGCTGCAACAACAGCTTTCCGGTCGGCGAGGAGAACCAGTGCTGAATCGACCGATAGGGGTCAGCAGGGGCAACGTCAGAATTCATGTTTCATCTTACTGGTCATAGAAAATTGGATATTTCTGGCCACTTACAGAGCGCCGGAAATGAACCCGTATATAATACTCTAACCATGCAGCAGCTCATCAATATACTACGACACAACAGGGGCAGATGGCTGCCGTGGATTTTGTTATCCATGCTGATTCCCCTCTATCCAGTCCACGCCGCAGAGCCACCGCAGCAGGAGTCGATCTGGAGTGAGATCCGCCAGGGGTTCTCGATTCAAGCTCGCAGGGATCCACGCCTCACCCAACACCTACTCTGGTACAAGCGCAATCCCGAATATCTGACCCGAGTCTTTACCCGGGCTCGTCCTCTGCTCTATCACATCGTACAGAAAGCCAAACGCTGGAAAGTCCCCCTTGAGCTGACACTACTTCCCGCAGTAGAGAGCGCCTTTCAGGCCTACGCTTACTCCCCAGGACAAGCCGCAGGACTCTGGCAATTTATCCCCTCAACCGGAAAGACCTATGGCCTGAAACAGAATTGGTGGATCGATCAGCGCCGCTCTCCACTCGCCTCAACCGATGCTGCCTTCTATTTCCTCAAGGATATGGCTCGTGAGTTCAAAGGGGATTGGTTGCTGGCACTGGCGGCATACAATGCGGGTGCAGGCAATGTGCGCAAGGCGATTCGCCGTTTTCATGAAAAGCAGAAAAACAGCCCCAAGAAATCCCCCTCCACCCAGCCCACCTTCTGGGATCTTGACCTGCCGACTGAGACTCGGGGTTACGTCCCACGCCTGCTGGCACTCGCCCGTTTTGTAGAAGAGGCTGAGCGCCACCACTTCACACTTCCCACCATTCCCAATCAGCCACTCACCCAACAGGTGAAAACCGGCCGCCAGATCGATCTCTCACTCGCTGCCGAATTAGCAGGAATCCCTCTAGAGGAGCTCTATCAACTCAATGCTGGACTCAACCGTTGGGCCACGCCACCCAATGGCCCTCATACGCTACTCCTACCGGTCTCAAATGTTCACCGCTTCCAGAGCAAACTAAAGAAACAGCGTGCCAACCAGTGGACACAGTGGAAGCGTCACCAGGTTAAAAGTGGCGAGTCCCTGAGTGAAATTGCACAGCAGTACCACACCACGGTTGCCACCATTCAGCAGGAGAACCAGCTCAAGGGACATCAAATTCGTGCCGGTGACACCCTCACGATCCCAGTACCGATGAAAGCGATGGAGCACTATAGTCTCAACGCCGCCGCGCGACTGAAGAAAATTCAGGATCGCGCTCGACCAGGAAAACGAGTGGAGCATACCGTTCAAGAGGGGGAGAGCCTCTGGGATCTGGCACAGTACTATCGGGTCTCTAGCCAACAGGTGGCAAGCTGGAATGGGATGGCCCCCGGTGACTTGTTACCGACAGGTCGAAAACTGGTCATCTGGGCGCCACCTGAACCCAAGCGCTCTCGCCCTCCATTTATCGACCAGTTGGCCACCCAGACCCTCCGTTACACCATTCGGCCCAACGACACATTGAGTGAGATTGCACAACGATTCCATCTATCAACGACGGAACTAATGAACCAAAACAATCTTCAACCAGGATCCCCCATCAAGACGGGAGAGCAGCTCACCATTCAACTCAATGTAACGGAAGCCTCTCCCAAGTTCTAAGAGAGCCGAGCAATACACACATGAAACTTATCCAATTTCTGATCGACCGACTCTTTCTGCTGCCCATTGCACTGCTTCCTCAGCACTGGCTCTCGCGGCAGATTCATCGCCTGACCCGCTCAGAAAACCGTTGGCTCTCCCAACGACTGATTCGAACCATTAGGAAGAGCTACGCCATCGATCTATCGGTTGCCAAAGACCCAGTACTGGAGCACTACCCCAGCTTCAATGCATTCTTCACCCGGGCCATTCATGAAGAGGCACGCCCCATCGACTCTACACCAGAGGGACTTGCTTCTCCTGTGGATGGGGTCATCAGCCAGTGTGGTCCCATCTCTCATCAAGCACTGTTTCAGGCCAAGGGACACCATTTCAACCTTACGACGCTATTGGGAGGGGAGCCTTCACGGGCACGCCCCTATATTGATGGCTCATTTTCTACCATCTACCTCTCTCCCAGGGACTACCACCGTATCCACATGCCAATAGAGGGCACCTTGCGGCAAATGATCTACGTGCCAGGGCGTCTCTACCCCGTCAATAACCCATCGACTCGTACCGTTCCTGGGCTCTTTGCCCGTAACGAGCGAGTCATTGCCGAATTTGACACTGCCATCGGCCCGATGGCGATGGTGTTGGTAGGCGCCCTTTTTGTGGGGAGTATAGAAACGGTCTGGGCAGGAGAGATCACCCCGCCCCGACGTGGATTCGTCCACCTCTGGCGCTATGCCCCAGGGGAGATCAAGCTAAAAAAAGGGGAAGAGATGGGGCGCTTCAACATGGGGTCAACCGTGATTCTCCTCTTCAGAAAAGAGAAGATTGAGTGGGCAAGCAATATTGAAGCTGGAGCCACCTTGGAAATGGGACAACAGATTGGGGTTCAGTCTCAGACCGACTGAACCGGGAACGGCATCACTTCGCCAATCTGCTCTTTCCCCATCGAGATCATCATCAGGCGCTCCACACCGAGCGCTACTCCAGAACAGTCCGGGAGCCCTTTCTCGACCGCAGCAAGGAAGTGCTCATCCATCGGCACCTGCTCCAACCCCCCTTCACGGCGCTCCTCTAGCTCCTGTTCGAAACGGCGACGTTGCTCGTCACTATCCGTCAGTTCCCGATAACCATTGGCGACCTCAACCCCATTAAGAATCAACTCAAAACGTTCGGCCACTCGTGGATCTTCTGGGTCAAGACGAGCCAGCGCCGCCTGCGAAGCAGGATAGTGGGTTAAGAAAAGGGCGGCATGACTGAACTGTGGAAGGATGGCAACAACCAAGAAGTACTCAACCCAACCATCCCAATCGAGCTCCATCTCCCCGGCAGAAGGGAGCGTCATTGCTAGCGCTTGCTGTTGAAGCTGCTCTACGGTTGTAGACATCAGGTCTTCGATACCAGTGATCTGGCAGAAAGCCTCTGAAACCGTCATCCGCTCAATCGAGGGCAGATCAACAAAGTCGCTCACCAGATCCTCTACTTCACCCATCAACTGCTCCATGGTGAAATCGGGGCGATACCACTCCAGCATCAGGAACTCAGGATTGTGAACCGGGCTGATCTCCCCAGCACGAAAGACGGGCATCAATTGAAAGATAGGGCCACTACCATCGGCCAGCAACCGTTTCATGAAGGGTTCAGGAGAGGGTTGCAGATAGAGCCGTTCTGGTCCTTCAGCATCCCGCCCTTGGGTAGTGGTCAGAAAGCAGTCGATGGCCGGATCAGTCACCGCAGCAGTCGATAACATCGGGGTCTGCACCTCCAGCACCCCACGCTGATCAAAGAAAGAGCGGATGGTCCGCAGGAAGAGGGCCCGCTCTTGAAGCAGCTCCACGACCACTAATCCTTCACCCGTGAAACATACTCTCCGGTACGAGTATCGACCTTGATCACCTCATTCTCCGGCACAAACAGGGGCACCCGAACCACAGCACCGGTCTCCAACGTTGCTGGCTTACCACCACCGCTGGAGGTATCACCACGCAACCCAGGATCGGTCTCAGTGATCTGCAGTTCAACAAAGTTAGGCGGGGTAATTGAGATCGGATTGCCATTCCACAGAGTCACCAGACACACCTCCTGCCCCTTCAGCCACTGTTTCGCATCTCCCATGGCGGCCTCATCGGCACCGATCTGCTCAAAACTATCCGGGTGCATAAAATAGTAGAGATCCCCATCAGAGTAGGAGTACTGATACTCCTCTTCATGGATATCAGCACGCTCGACCGACTCACCCGATTTGTAGGTCCGCTCCAGCACCTTGCTTGTCATCAGTGATCTTAGTTTGACTCGGTTAAAGGCCTGCCCTTTCCCTGGCTTGACCATCTCGTTCTCAACAATGGAACAAGGCGCCCCATCAATCATCACTTTGAGTCCGTTTCTGAATTCGTTTGTACTGACTGTCGCCATAGCATCTGCCTTCCATTTATTAGAGAATAGCGGCGTATGATACCCGCTTCCTCAACCCTTGTGCAGCCGCCCACAGCAATTCCTGATTGGCAGCAAGAGCTCTCCCGCTCACTCCGCACCCCAGAGGCATTGGCAGGGGCACTCCATTTACCACTTGAGCAGGTCGTCACAATGATTGGGGCGCACAACGATTTCCCAATCCGGGTGACTGACAGCTACCTGCAGCGAATTGAGCCAGGCAATCCGCAGGATCCCCTATTACTGCAGATTCTTCCCCAGACCGCAGAGCTGCAGGAGCAGCCTGGATTCAGCCATGACCCGGTGGGCGACCAGCCCGCCATTCAAGGGCGTGGGGTATTACAGAAGTACCACGGCCGGGCACTGCTGGTCACCACAGCTGCCTGTGGCATTCACTGCCGCTACTGTTTTCGACGCCATTATGACTACTCGCATCAGGGGCTGAACGCGGCTGTCGAAGCCAATGATCTCTCGTGGATCCAACAGAATCCAACCATTCGCGAGATCATCCTCAGCGGCGGGGATCCACTGATGCTGAGCAACCGAAGATTGCTTCATCTACTCACACTACTCGAATCGATCCCTCATCTGCAGACGGTACGGATCCATACCCGGATGCCAATCGCCACACCTAACCGCCTAGACCAACCACTTCTCGACGCACTGCTACAGAGCCGACTCAAGGTTGTGATGGTGATCCATGCCAACCACCCCAGAGAACTGGATGAGTCGGTTGCGGCAGCACTCGCGCCACTGGTCAATAGTCCGGTCATGCTACTCAACCAGTCTGTTCTGCTACGCAAGATCAACGACCAACCCAAATCACTGGAAGCGCTCAGCCTGCGTCTATTTGAGTGTGGTGTGCTTCCTTACTATCTCTTTCTACTCGACCGGGTTCAGGGAAGCCACCACTTTGAGGTGAGTGAAAGACGCGCCATCGAACTCATTGACGCCATCGGCACATCGCTACCGGGCTATCTGATACCGAGATTGGTTCGGGAGATTGAGGGCGAACCAAGGAAGAGCCCAGTTCACTTCTGATCAAAGCCCCTGATGGAGCACTATTTTCGGCCAGTAAATTTCTTTAACCGCTGCCGCTTCTTGACCTGTCGATCAGTCAACTTGTTCTTGCGCCCCGCATAGGGATTGCTGCTAGTCTTGAACTCCAGACGGATAGGAGTTCCCTCCAGCCGGAAGGCCTGACGAAACTGGTTCATCAGATAACGCCGATAGGCATTGGGCACAGACTGCAGCTGGTTACCGTGAATCACAATCCGTGGTGGGTTTTGCCCCCCTTGGTGGGCATAACGCATCTTGATCCGGTGGCCATGCACCAACGGTGGTGGATGGGCAGCCACCGCTTGCTCCAGCACTCGGGTCAACTCTGGAGTCTTGATCTCCTTGCGGGCTGCACGATAGGCTCGGTTGACCGAGGCAAAAAGATCTCGAATGCCACTACCGTGAAGAGCGGAGATGGTATGGATGGTGGCATAGTCGATAAAGTGGAGGCGACGCTCCAGCTCACTACGATTGCGTTCACGGTCAGAGGGATCCATGCCGTCCCACTTATTGAAACCAATCACCAACGCACGCCCAGAGTCGATCACCATCCCCAATAGCGTCGCATCTTGGTCAGTCATCCCCTCTCGGGCATCCATCACCATGATCACCACATTGGCCTGCTCAATCGCCTGGAATGCCTTGATGACACTAAACTTCTCTACTGTGTCATGCACTTTTCCACGACGCCGCACCCCGGCAGTATCAATCAACTTGTAAGCGCGCCCATTCTCTTCGAACGGTACCTCAATGCTATCCCGCGTCGTTCCCGGCATATCATAGGCAAGCACCCGATCCTCACCGATGAGCCGATTGATCAATGTCGATTTCCCCACATTGGGTCGGCCAATTACCGCCACACGAGTCTCTCGGCTCTCCTCTTTATCCTCTTCCACAGCCACCGGAAATGGCTCCAGCACGCACTCCATCAGCGCACTGATTCGGTGGTTGTGCGCGGCAGAGATTGCCAGCGGCTGACCCAGTCCGGTGGCGTAAAATTCGGCAGCCGCCAGATCCTCATCCACCCCTTCGGTCTTATTGACCACCAGATGAATCGGCTTTTCCAATTTCCGCAGGCGGCCAGCAATAATCTCATCTGCAGCAGTCAATCCACCACGGCCATCCACTAGGAACAGCACCACATCCGACTCCTCAATAGCAAGCCAGACCTGCTCCTCCATCAGCGTCTCAATCCCTTCAGGATCATCACTGAGCCCGCCGGTATCAACCACCATATAGGGTCGACTGCCCGCTTCTCCACCCAAATTGAACCGCGCCATTCCGTACTGACGATCACGGGTCAACCCAGGAAGATCCGCAACCAGTGCGTCTCGAGTTCCCGTCAAACGGTTAAAGAGAGTGGACTTTCCAACGTTAGGGCGCCCGACCAAGGCGATTACCGGTATCATCTCGAGAACACCCTTTTACTGACCAGCAAGAAGGGAGAGCACGCCCCCTTTTCCATAACTGATAATCTGCTTCTCACCCACCGGAAGCGGTTGGGCAGCAATACCCTCTGCACCAAGTTTAATCTGTGCCACACGATGTCCGTCCTCAGCAGAGACCCAATGGAGAGCACCCTCCCCATTCCCCACCACCAAATTCTTTCCAATCAGTGTCGGAGAGGTGAGGCTGTGATATTGGAACGCTGACTGCTTCCACAGGGCGCTGCCATCCTTACGATCAAAGGCCCATAGAATCCCTTCCCCATCCGCAAGAAAAAGATAGTCCCCATAAACCAGTGGTGCCATCAGGCTGTTTACTTTTCGTTTCCAGAGCAGGTCCCCCTGCTCTGTATTCAGCGCGGCCATCCCTCCCTGGTAACCGATCACATAGAGCACGCCATCTGCCACCACGGGATCGGCATCGAGATCAACCATGCGCTCAATCTCTGTTCGTCCTCTCGGGGCCAGTACGCTCTTCATCCAGATTTCACGCCCCTCTTGTAGTGAGAGCACCACGACCTCGCCACTATCCAGTGCTGCGTAAACCCGATCTCCATCAATCACAGGACGACTGGTACCACGCAGAGTCAGTGCGGGAACCTCACGCTGATATCGCCAAAGCTCCTCGCCATCTTCCTCTTTCAACCCAATTAGTTTGCCATCGACAGTACGCACCACGACCATTCCATCCGTTGCCGCCGGTGCGGAGAGCACCTCACTCAACAGCGCACTGGACCAACGCTGTGTGCCGTTGGAACGATTAAACGCAATAAGCTCACCCGATGCCGTTGCAACATAGAGGCTCTCGCCACCGACTGCAACGCCCGCCATCAGCTGCTGATCCAGTTGCTGACGCCACAAAGCACTGCCTGAAGAGGCTTGAACTGCAACCACAACACCATCTGCCGAAACGGCATAGGCGACCCCATCCACAACCTGATGAGAGAGCTCTATCCAGAGCCCATCGGTCCCCTCTCCTACCTCATGCTTCCACTGAATCACTGGCTCAAACTCAGGCGTCAGCACCTCCAGTTCAACCGGGGCACGCAACTCTTTATCATTTCCCATCCATCCATTGACCGAGTCACCCACCGAATCGACCGTTGAGCTGATCGTAGAACATCCTGTCATCAACAAAGGCAGCAGGAACAGGCCCGCTTTTTGCCAGAGGGGCATTATGGGGTGACCTCCGCCAGCTTCATCTCCAGTAGTTCACGGCGCTGATCACTACGATCCGCCATCTGCATCGCCTCAGTGTAGGCTAGCTGCGCACCTGACAGGTCCCCTTTCATTCGCAGTGCATCCCCCCGTACCTCACTAAATTGAGATGGGTAGATCGTCTCTGGCAGGGAGGCCAGTCGCATCAACGCAGAATCAATTTCTCCCTCATCCAGATAGAGACGAGCGATTCCCAGCTGCGCCAGCTGCATGGGAGCATCATGACTACTGTTCTCCAGCACCCACTGAAAACGGACGCGTGCCGCAGCAAAATCTCCCTTCTCCACTTCCAGTGCAGCCAGTGCGAGTGCTCCATGTGCAGCATAGACGCTACCTGGATAATCCTCCAGCAGTGATCCACCATACTGCTTTGCCTTCTCATGATCCTTTCGAATCACCGCGCTCTGCATCTGCTCGAAATAGCGTGAGGCGCCCACGCCTTGCTGCTCCTGATACTGATTCCACCCCTGCCACCCAAACAGGGCCGCCAGACCAATCACAATCCCGACGACAGTTGAGGTACCGTTCTCACGCCACCATTTTTTCAGGGTCTCAATCTCTTCCTGATCCGTTGTACTAAATTCCATAACTCTTTTTCTCTATCTCTGATTCACAAGCCGTTGAAAATATTTGCTGCATTATATAGAAGTGGTCAAGAGATCGGCCACCTCTTCCATCGATACCGTCTGCTGCTCCAGCCCCCCTTGAAGGTCCTTTATTGTGATCTGCTGCTTCTCAAGTTCATCATCCCCAACCACCAAGGCAAACCGCGCCAAAGAACGATCTGCCCGCTTGAACTGTGCTTTAAATCCTCCCCCCCCAAGGTTGGTGACCAGACGCAGCTGTGGCAACTGATTCCGCAGCGCCTCAGCCAATGCCAGCCCCGCAGCAACCGCCTGTTCGCCAGCCAGAACCAGATAGGCGTGCGGGGGCTCCATTTGCAACTGGGAATCCTGCTCTTTCATCAGTTCGATCAGTCGCTCCATGCCAATTGCAAAACCAACAGCAGGCGTACTTTTCCCTCCGATCTGCTCAACCAGCCCATCGTAACGCCCTCCGGCACAGATGGTCCCCTGAGCGCCAAGCAGTGTGGTCACCCATTCGAAGACGGTTCTTCCATAATAGTCCAGTCCACGCACTAGCCGTGGATTGACTTCGTAGCCGATCCCCATCCGCTCTAGCTGCTGTTTCAATGTCTCAAAGTGGGCATGGTCCGCCTCATCCAGCGAGTCAGCCAGCACCGGTGCAGCCGCAATCATCTCGGCCATCTCCGGGTTTTTGCTATCGAGAATCCGCAGTGGATTACTCTCCAACCGTCGCAGGCTATCTTCATCTAACTGATCCAGATGATTCTTGAAGTAGGCAACCAGAGTCTCTCGATAGGCCGCACGGGATTCAGTCGACCCCAATGAGTTGATCTGCAGTGTCACCTCATCAATTCCTAGCGTACGCCAGATCCGTGCAGAAATTGCGATCAACTCAGCATCAACATCCGGCCCCTCCAACCCGAAAACCTCAACACCAAATTGGTGGAACTGACGGTAGCGTCCGCGCTGAGGGCGCTCATGGCGGAACATTGGGCCACTGTACCAGAGGCGCTGCGCCTGCCCTCTAAGCAGGCCATGCTCAACCATTGAGCGGACGCACCCTGCAGTCCCCTCTGGTCGCAGCGTCAGGTTATCGCCATTGCGGTCCTCGAAGGTATACATCTCCTTCTCAACAATATCGGTCACCTCACCAATGGAGCGCTTGAAGAGTTCAGTCTTCTCCACCGCCGGCATCCGCACCTCTTGATAACCGTAACCATTCAGCGTGCCACGCAGCACCCGCTCCACTGCCTGCCAAAGCCCGGAGGCCCCGGGCAGCAGGTCATTCATTCCACGAATTGACTGTATTTTTTCACTCATCTTTCCATTCCATCACGAACGTGCGGCCAACTGCGCACGCACCTGTCGTTCCAGTTCATCAACCAGAGAGTCGTTATCTACCTTGTAGTCTGGCACACCATCCAGATAAACCAGATTGGGTTCACCGCCCGTGACCCCCACGGCAACCTCTCTTGCCTCCCCCGGCCCGTTCACCACACAACCAATAACCGCCACGTCAATCGGATCGAGGATATCCTCCAGCCGCTCTTCCAACGCATTGGTGGTTGAAATGACATCAAAATTTTGGCGTGAGCAGGAGGGACAGGCGATTAAATTGACCCCTTTGCTTCTCAGGTGAAGGCTCTTAAGGATGTCGAATCCTACCTTGATCTCCTCGACCGGATCAGCCGCCAGTGAAACCCGAATGGTATCGCCAATTCCGTCTGCCAGTAACATCCCCAGACCAACCGATGATTTGACCGATCCACTTCGCAGCCCGCCTGCCTCCGTGATACCTAGATGGAGTGGTTGCTCAATTTGGTCTGCCAACAACCGATAGGCATGAACCGTCATGAAGACGTCTGAGGCCTTGAGGCTAATTTTGTATTCCTGAAAATCGAGCCGGTCGAGGTAGTCAATATGGCGCATTGCCGACTCGACCATCGCCTCGGGCGTTGGTTCCCGATATTTCTTCTGTATATCCTTCTCTAATGACCCTGCATTGACCCCAATACGAATTGGAATCCCGTGATCTCGGGCCGAGGCAACCACCTCCCGGACTCGCGCCTCTTTGCCAATATTTCCAGGATTGATCCGTAGGCAATCTACCCCCAGCTCCGCTACCCGCAACGCAATCTTATAGTCAAAATGGATATCAGCAACCAGCGGCACCCCGGTCTGCTGACGAATCTCTCCAAATGCCTCGGCTGCCTCCATGTCTGGAATCGAGATTCGAACAATATCTGCTCCTACCTGCTCCAGCGCACGCACTTGTGCCAGCGTTGACTCAACATCCCGGGTGTTGGTATTGGTCATACTCTGCACGGAGATCGGCGCATCGCCACCCACCTGTACCGAACCCACCTGAATGGAGCGGGATTGGCGACGAATGATGGGAGAAACGTGGTTCACTACTCGACTGTCCCCAGTACAAACTCTGCAGTATTGTTGTCCTCGATGTAATTGAGGTGATCAAACGGCGCCTCATTGAAGTGGACCCGCACACCGATCGCATTACCCAGTTTGACCTCGAGTGGCAATGGCCCCTCAAAATCTTCGATCGTGCCTGCATCCAACATTCTCTTCACCAGAACTCGCCCCATACCATCTCGAATTTGAGTCCAGGAACCATCTACATAGCGCAGCGTCACCTTGCCACGAGGAACCGACATGGCATCGACCGGCGCCTCAGCCACAACACTTCCCTCGCCGTCCTTGGACTCTGCCTCACTCTGTTTCTGTTCAGTTTGCTGTTGTGACTCAACGGCAGCCTCGGCTTCACTCGATACCTCTTCTTCCTCAGCTGACTGCTCGACCACAACGGCCTCTTGCTCAACCGTTGCAACCTCCTCATCGCCAGAAAACATCGAGAACGTGATAATGACCAGCAGTAACACAACCGCAGGAATCAGCGGATTCTCCTTGATCCAGTGAACCCAGTTACCATCGACTCGGGCAAGCAGCTCTTTCGCTCGATCGACTGCCGGAGCAACACTTCCTTGCAACTGAGTTGCAACGCCTTCTCGAGCAGTGCGGGGATCGCTCTTATGGCGCTCCCGCCCCGCCTCAACACGACCATGCCCTCCCTGTGGCAGATCGCCTGGACGGATCTCAACCTCAAGCAGGCGCGCATAATTCCGTATAAACCCTTGATAAAACACTTCGGGCAGACCGTGTGGCGGGCCATCACCCTCCTCAATGGCCAATAGCACCGAGGCTTCCAGCTTCAACTGATAGGCTGCGCTCTCCAGTTCCTGCTTTTGCTCAACCCGCGCAATCTTGAGGCGCTCCCCCAGCGGAAGATCAAACAGCTCCCCCTGAAATGCACCTGACTCTCCTCCTTGCTGACTCCCCTCGCCCATTACTTCACCTCTCCACAAAGTTCTCGATTATTTCTTGCCATCTCAGGGGTCTTATACCCCACGTGCTGCATTGCATTCTCAAAGTGCTGAACAGCCTGCTGTTGAGCACCCTGACGGCAACGCAAAACCCCCAGCCCATTCTCGGCCTCTGGATAGGAGTCCCCTTTCAGCGCCTGATGAAAGTGATATTCTGCCTGCTTTTCCTGGTCACGTCGAAGGGAAAGCAGCGCAAGACCATAGTGTGCTTGCTGCCATCCTCGCCCCTCTACGGCGGCTTGCTCCAACGCTCGCTGAAAATGGCCATGCGCCAATTCAAACTGCCCTCGCTCCAGATAAGCCCCACCCAAATCCAGCTGGGATTGAACCACCCGCCGCTCCTCTTCTTGTAGTGGCTGCATGGCACAGCCCACAGTGACCACTACCATTAAAAGAAGAGTGACCAACAACCGATACGGGCTGTGGCTACGATTCAACAGTGACACTCCTTCGGGTACGATCCTTGAACTGACCCGCCAACTGTCCACATGCCGCCTCAATATCCTCCCCTCGCGTCTT
>CAZKCT010000010.1:45128-46749 GCA_964551545.1 uncultured Piscirickettsiaceae bacterium
TGAACTGACCCGCCAACTGTCCACATGCCGCCTCAATATCCTCCCCTCGCGTCTTGCGAGTCACTGTCGTCAGCCCCGCCCGAATCAAGTGATTGCGAAAGCGGTCGATCGCCTTCTGGGTCGGGCGCTGGTACTGGCCACCAGGGTAGGGGTTATAAGGGATCAAGTTAATTTTTGAAGGGACCCGTTTCAGTAGCTGGACCAGCGCATGTGCATCCTCATCCCGATCATTCACCCCACCCAGCAAAATATACTCAATGGTCACCCGGGCCCGTGGCGAGCCCTCCACATAGCGCTGACAGGCTGCCACCAGCTCTTTCAGCGGATACTTCTGATTGATGGGCACGATCTGATCCCGCAGCGCATCATTGGTTGCATGCAGGGAGACCGCAAGACTGACATGACACTGCGCTTTCAATTGGTCGATCATTGGCACCACACCCGCAGTGCTGAGGGTAATTCGACGACGGGAGAGCCCATAAGCAAAGTCCTCCATCATCAGCTCCATCGCAGAGACCACTGCATCAAAGTTGAGCAGCGGCTCCCCCATCCCCATCATCACCACATTGGTAATCACACGCTGATGAGAGCCTGGCCCCTCTCGACCCAGCAGGCGGTCAGCCAGCCAGACCTGAGCAATAATCTCTGCCGAGGAGAGGTTGCGGCTGTAGCCATGTTGCGCCGTATTGCAGAAGGTACAGTTGAGAGTACACCCCACCTGTGAGGAGACACAGAGCGTACCGCGCTCCCCTTCGGGAATGAAGACCGTCTCAACGGAGTTACCATCCTCCAGCTGGAAAAGCCATTTGCGGGTGCCATCCTCCGAAAGGCGATCCGCGATCACCTCTGGCAACTCAACCGTAGCCGTCGATTCCAGCTTTTCTCGCAGCGCCTTGCTCAGATTGGTCATCTGCTGGAAGTCTGTCACCCCCTGCTGATGGATCCACTTCATCACCTGAGAAGCGCGAAAGGCCTTCTCCCCCTGTTCGGAGAAGAAGGCCTCAAGTTGTGTGCGGTTCAGCCCGAGTAGATTAACGGGTGCGCTCACAGATCCCCTCTGGGAAGAAATACTCGATCTCCTGTGCCGCCGTCTCTGGCGCATCGGAACCGTGTACGGCATTCTCATCAACCGTCTCTGCAAAATCGGCACGGATCGTACCCTCAGCAGCCTCAGCAGGATTGGTTGCACCCATGATCTCACGATTCTTGGTAATGGCATTCTCACCTTCCAGAACCTGAACCATCACAGGGCCAGAGGTCATGAATTCAACAAGGTCATTGTAGAAAGGGCGCTCTTTATGCACAGCATAGAAACCACCTGCCTGCTCTTTAGTCATGTGCAACATTTTGGAAGCTACAATTTTCAGGCCATTTGACTCAAAACGAGAGTAGATTTTACCAATTACATTCTTGGCTACTGCATCAGGCTTGATAATAGAAAAGGTGCGCTCAATCGCCATCGGGGGTTCTCCATAAACAGATAAAAGTGGGGCTCGTAGCGTTACGAACCAGGTTCAAAATCGAGCGCAAATTGTACCACCCCAACCGTTCTTTTTCTGCTTAATCACCTCGTATACAGATGAACATTCTCAGAATGTTTTCTACAGAGAAATGGATAACT
>CAZKCT010000011.1:0-23212 GCA_964551545.1 uncultured Piscirickettsiaceae bacterium
AGCGCTTTGCCGTATCCTTGCGCGCCATGCGTAAGAGTGACTTCCAGTTTGATCTACCTAAAGAGCTGATTGCACAGTCCCCTCCAGAGGAACGGGGGACGAGTCGACTGCTGGTGTTGGATCAGAATGGTGACTGCTCGGATCACCACTTTTCTGAAGTTATCGATTTTCTGCGCCCCAATGATTTGGTCGTCTTTAATGACACCAAGGTGATTCCTGCGCGCCTGTTTGGGCATAAAGAGAGTGGTGGCAAGATTGAACTCTTGGTCGAACGAGTGGTTGATGCTCATCACGTATTGGCCCATCTGCGTGCCAGCAAAGCACCCAAACCGGGAACACGGCTCCATCTGGAGGGCGAAATTGAGGCTGAGGTGGTCGGCCGCTCTGATGCACTATTTGAGGTTCAGTTCAAGGGTGAGGGTGGTGTGATCGAGTTGCTGGAAGCGCATGGTCACCTGCCGCTGCCCCCCTATATTGAGCGAGCCGATCAAGAGGAAGATCGGGAACGTTACCAGACGGTCTATGCACGCCACCAAGGGGCGGTTGCTGCGCCCACTGCGGGACTCCATTTTACTGATGAGATTTTGCGGCAGATTGAGCAGAAAGGGGTCGCAACGGGATTTGTCACCCTTCATGTGGGGGCAGGAACCTTTCAGCCTGTTCGTGTGGAAAAGCTGGAGGATCACGTGATGCATAGTGAGTGGCTAGAGGTCTCGGAGTCGCTCTGTCAGCAGATTCGTCAGACTCAGGCAGCAGGCGGGCGTGTGGTTGCGGTGGGGACGACAGTAGTCCGTAGTCTGGAGAGCGCCTCACAATCAGGGGTGATCGAGCCATTCTCGGGCGAGACTGATATTTTCATTACCCCAGGCTACCGTTTTGAAATAGTGGACGCGTTGTTGACCAACTTTCATCTTTCGGAGTCGACGCTGCTGATGCTGGTCACTGCATTTTCTGGTTATGATCCAGTAATGGCTGCCTACCAGCATGCCATCCAGCAGCGCTACCGTTTCTTCAGCTACGGAGATGCGATGCTTTTGACCAAAAAGGATTCTGAATGAGATTTACCAAGAGCCATCAGGATGGGCTGGCCCGGCGGGGTACACTGACGTTTGGGCGTGGGACCATCCAGACGCCGGCCTTTATGCCGGTAGGCACCTATGGCACGGTCAAGGCGATGACGCCAGAGGAGCTGGAATCGATCGGGGCCGAGATTATCCTCGGCAACACCTTTCACCTGATGTTGCGACCCGGAACCGAGGTCATTCAGGCACATGGTGACCTGCATGATTTTATGCATTGGGAGAAGCCGATTTTGACCGATTCAGGGGGCTTTCAGGTCTTCAGTCTGGGAGAGATGCGCAAAATTACCGAGGAGGGCGTTCACTTCCGATCGCCGGTCAATGGCAGCAAGGTCTTTCTCGGGCCTGAAGAGGCGATTGCGGTCCAGCATTTGCTTGGATCCGATATTGTGATGGTGTTTGATGAGTGTACTCCTTACCCCGCCGATGAGCAGACCGCACGCATCTCGATGGAGTTGTCGATGCGCTGGTCAATTCGCTGCAAGGAGGCGCATGGGGATTCCAAAAATGCGCTGTTTGGGATTGTGCAGGGGGGAATGCACCCGGCGCTGCGTTCCGAGTCACTGGCCCATTTGATCGAGACCGGCTTTGATGGCTATGCCATCGGTGGCCTCTCTGTTGGGGAGCCGAAAGAGGAGATGATCAAGATTCTGGATCACCTCTCGAGAGAAATGCCGGAGGAGCGTCCGCGTTATCTGATGGGTGTGGGGCGTCCTGAGGATATTGTAGAGGCTGTGATACGAGGCGTAGACATGTTTGATTGTGTCATGCCGACGCGTAATGGACGTAATGGCCACCTCTTTACCCGCCATGGAGATGTAAAAATTCGCAATGCGGTGCACAAGAAGGATCCCAATCCACTGGATTCGCAGTGTGGTTGCATGACCTGCCAGCACTATAGCCGCGCCTATCTCCATCATTTGCAGCGGACCAATGAGATTCTCGGGTCGCGACTCAATACCATGCACAACCTCTACTACTATCAGGAGTTGATGCGAGGTCTGCGTCATGCCATTGAAGCGGGTGCGCTGGACGCCTTTGTTGCCGATTTCCACCGGGGCCGCTCGAAAGGGGGAGTTGAGTAGGGTAGAATGCTTCGCAGTTTTTACCGATGGGCCAAAGTGGTTACAGCCCTGTTTTTCTTGTTTTCGGGGCGTGATCCCTGAATCAATGACCGGAGATTAAAGTAATGAGTTTCTTGATTCCTGACGCAATGGCACAGGCAGCACCGGCTGCAGAGCAGGCACCGGCATGGGCGGGGCTGCTGCCAATGGTGATCCTCTTTGTGGTCTTCTATTTTTTGCTGATTCGCCCTCAACAGAAGAAGGCAAAAGAGCATCGGTTGATGGTTGAGGGGGTCTCAAAAGGAGATGAAGTGGTCACTACGGGTGGCATTCTTGGGAAAATCCGCAAGGTGGATGAGAATTTTGTTGAACTGGAGGCGGCAGCGGGTGTCACGCTGACCATCCAGCGACAGCAGATTGGTCAGTTGATGCCAAAGGGCACCATGAAGTCTGCCCAGTAATTCAAACCACGAAAGCTGAGTCCATCTCGCCATGTTGAACCAATACCCCCTCTGGAAGAACCTGCTGATTGCACTGATCGTGTTGGCCGCAGCCCTCTATGCGTTGCCCAATCTCTATGGAGAGGACCCAGCGGTTCAGATCTCTCTGGCTGAGCGGGGAGAACTCTCTCCTGCGTTGCAGTCTCGAGTAGAGCGTCTGCTACAAGAGAAAGGGGTGGCGTATAAATCGGTGGCCATGGAGGGAGGGAAAATCCTTGCCCGTTTCAACCATACCGCAGACCAGCTGATCGGGATGGAGTGGATTCGGCAGGAGTTGGGAGATCGCTATATCACCGCGCTCAATCTCGCCCAGACTACCCCGGAGTGGCTGCGTGGAATGGGTGGAGAGCCGATGTATCTTGGGCTTGATCTTCGAGGCGGGGTTCACTTCCTGATGGAGGTGGATATGGATGAGGCGATCGTCAAGGCAGAGGAGCGCTATGTCAGTGATTTGCGAGTCATCCTGCGCAAGGAGAAGATTCGTTACAAGAGTATTGGTCGTGGGAAAGAGGGCGGTGTCTTGCTGCGTTTCTCCAGCGATCCACAGCGTGAACAGGCGCGAGAGAGAATCAAACAGGAGTACCCACGACTGCTGATAACGGATCAGGGAGAAGGGATTCCACAGCTGTTACTGAGCATCAGTGAGCAAGAGGTGGATGAGACCCGGAAGTTTGCGCTGCAGCAAAATATCACCACCCTGCGTAACCGAGTCAACGAGCTGGGGGTAGCCGAGCCGGTGATTCAGCAGCAGGGCAAAAACCGGATTGTGGTGCAGCTTCCAGGTGTTCAGGATACCGCTCGTGCCAAGGAGATTCTTGGTGCAACGGCAACCCTCGAATTCCGTCTGGTCAGTGAAGGCAATGACCCTTATGAGGCCGCGTCCAGTGGACGAGTTCCAGCTGGTGCGCTGCTCTATAAAGAGCGGGATGGTTCTCCAGTGTTGTTGAAGCGACGGGTGTTACTGACGGGTGAGTCCATTATTGATGCATCCTCCGGGATCGAGCAGCAGTCTGGAAGCCCGGCCGTCTTCATTACCCTGGATGGAAAAGGGGCCCGTCGGATGTCGAATGGGACTCGGGACAACATCGGCAAGCGTATGGCGGTGGTGTTCATTGAGACCAAAATGGAGACTCAACTGAAGGATGGAGAGCGCATCAAAATCCGCAAGAAGAAACAAGAGGTGATCAACGTTGCGGTGATCCGTGATCAGCTTGGCAAGCGTTTTCAGGTCTCGGGGCTAGATAGTGGTGAAGAGGCGCGAGACCTCGCGCTGTTGCTGCGCGCGGGCGCATTGGCGGTGCCGATGGAGATTGTTGAGGAGCGTACGGTCGGTCCAAGCCTTGGGCAGGATAATATCGACAAGGGCTTCCTCTCAGTCATGATCGGCTTTGTGCTGGTGTTGATCTTTATGGCGCTCTACTACCGGGCCTTTGGCCTGGTCGCCAATATGGCATTGGCACTGAATCTGGTGCTGATTGTGGCGGTGCTCTCACTGATTCAGGCGACACTGACACTGCCGGGTATTGCCGGTATTGTTTTGACAGTGGGCATGGCAGTAGATGCCAACGTGTTGATATTTGAGAGAATTCGAGAGGAGTTGCGCACTGGAAACTCTCCGCAGGCTAGTATCCATGCCGGATATGACAAGGCCTTCTCCACCATTATGGATGCCAATGTCACCACGTTGATTGCGGCGGTCGTGCTCTTTGCGTTTGGCACTGGGCCGATCAAGGGGTTTGCGGTGACGCTTTCCATCGGTATTGTCACCTCGATGTTTACAGCGATCATGGGGACGCGTGCCGTGATTAACCTGATCTACGGCAAACGCCGGGTCAAGGCCCTTTCCATCTAACGGAGCTGAGGGCGGAGAACAACCATGCAAATATTGAAAGAGAATCTGGGTATTGATTTCATGGGGAAGCGCAAAATTGCGACGCTTCTCTCTATGGTATTGATGGCGATTGCTGCGGCCTCACTATTCTTGCAGCAGCTTAATCCTGGCATCGACTTTACCGGGGGGACCCTGATTGAGGTGGGGTACGCCACGCCAGTCGACCTGGACCCCGTGCGTGATGCGCTGGAAAAAGCAGACTTTGGTGAGGCCATCGTGCAGCATTTTGGGACTGCACAGGATGTACTGATCCGCCTGGCCCCAAGAGAAGGGGTCAATGCAGCTGATCTCAGTAGCCAGATCCTTGCTTCATTGAGAGAGACTGGAAAGGTTGAGATGCGCCGGGTTGAATTTGTTGGCCCTCAGGTGGGTGAGGAGCTGACAGAAGATGGCGGCCTTGCAGTGCTCTTCTCGCTATTTGCGATTCTGGTCTATGTTGCCCTTCGCTTTGAGTACCGCTTCTCGGTGGGGGCGGTGGCCGCACTGGTGCATGATGTGCTGCTGACACTGGGCATTTTCTCTATGCTGCAGATCGAATTTGATCTCTCTGTACTGGCAGCGATTCTTGCGGTGATTGGTTACTCGCTCAATGACACCATCGTGGTCTTTGACCGGATTCGTGAAAACTTCCGCAAGATGCGCAAGGGGACTTCGACGGATGTGGTGAACCAGTCACTCAACCAGACCCTCTCACGCACCTTGATGACCTCGACGACTACCCTGATTGTGTTGCTGGCACTCTTCTTCCTGGGGGGAGAGATTATCCATGGCTTTGCGCTGGCACTGATTGTTGGCGTAGTCGTGGGTACCTACTCCTCAATCTATGTGGCGAGTAATACCATTCTTGCGCTGGGTGTTAGCAAAGAGGATCTGATGCAGCCTGAGAAAGAGGGGGCGGATCAGCCAGACTCTGTGGTTTGATTCTGTGTTTCAGAATCTCATTTAAAAGAGGGTCGCCTCTTCATCTTGGTGGGCCTGGGTACCACTCCCATCATTCAGATCGAATAGAACACTGGGGCGATTGCTGTCCTGTTCGTCTGCGCTGCCCCAGAGCAGGTCGACATTGAGCTCACGGATCCACTCCAGGAAGACCACCTCCTTGATCCGATAGGCAGGGATTCGGGTGTCCCGAGGCTGCGGGGAATCAAAACGTTCCCCATCAGGATCGGCTACTGCATAGATGAGTGGGTGGGTACGGTCTGACTGGCGTTTGATCACAATGGCCACCTCGCCATTGTCGAGGGTGACGGTTGCGCCCGGTGGATAGACCCCAATCTCTGCGATCAAATGACGAGAGAGCTCGTGGTCATACGCCTCGTGCTCTGAAGTGATAAAGGCGCGCATGATTTTTTTTGGGTTCCTGGTTTGCGTGCGCCACGGTAACTGATCATTGCCCCATAGCGATCAGCAATACTGAGGATGCGCGCCTCACTGGGAATCTTGCCCCCCTGCAGGCCGTTGAGGTAGCCGCTACCGTCCACTTTTTCGTGATGAAAGCCAATGGTGTTGAGCCAGATGCGATCCTTGACCCCCATGGTAATGAGCATTTTGGCAGACTGCTTGGGGTGAAGGCGAACCATCTCCTGTTGCCACTCCAGCAGTCCGGCGGATTGCTTGCAGAGATCATCTTGTAGCGGATAGAGGCCAATGTTCTCGGTTAGTGCAGCACAGGCTAGAGATACAATTCGCTCCTCTTTCCACTGTAGTCGCTGGGCAATCAGAACAGAGAAGATGGCATTTTGAATCGGACGGATGACTGAGTATTTGAGGTCAGAGCGGAGATGAGCAATGCCGATCATCGCATCTGGATCCTGGTTAAGATGATGGATCAACTCCAGTGCGATGGCCTGAGTCTCTTGCATCAGATTCCAGCCATTGAGGATGAAATTGTTGAAAGCGATATCGACACGGTAGACCAGGCTCTCAATCTGTTCACTGACACCCGACCGCTCTAGATTAGTCGTGTAGGTGCCGCGTTCCACCATCACGTCAATCTGTGACTGGTTATAGACCACTACTCCTTGCCGCAGCAATAGCTCGCCATCTTCACTGTAGACGTTGAAGGAGAGTGGCTCACCCACTCGGAGCATGTTGGTTTCGATCTTCATGGTTTTCCCCTGTTGTAACCGAAAGTGGGGGAACGATCAATCACTTCAGTGTCAGGATTGGCTCAATTGCTCTACGCAGCGAAGGTAGGCCTGTTCATCGGGTGGAGCATCACCTCGTTGCCCATGCCAGAGCGCCTCTCCAAGGCACTCCATCATTTGATGCTCAGTGGCGTGACCATCACCAATTTGTTGTAGCAGTCTCTTCGTGGCCGCACGAATCCCCGGGGGGCGATCGGTAGAGAGCTGTTCGCGGATCGCCAGGTGCATCCCCATATGGAGATAGGGGTTGCTCTCTCCCATCTCTGGGGTCCAGTCTCGGTCCAGTGACTCTTCTCCCTGTTCCAGCAGAGCGTGATACTCAGGGTGTGTCTTGATCACGTCAATGATCTGCGCCTCCAGTGGTTCAATTGGAGTGCCTGATAGATGCTTCTCCCACGCCTGTAGGTAGAAGCGGCGAATCTGTTCTCGGTCTTGGGTGAAGAACATGTTGGTGCAGGTGGGTCCAGAAGGGGGATTGGCTGTTGCAGCTGTGCCGCCAGGTGGATTGGATCTTGTTGATTGCTATTGAATAAACTTGGGCTGGGGAGCGTTATCTATCTTTGTGAACGGGAGTATACTACGCCACATCGGATGCGGTGCTCAAGTGAGGGCATTAGCATGAATCTCATCAAATCATCTAAATTTATAGTCGAATCATGAAACAAGATATCTTAGAAACACATGAAGCCGCTGTTGTAGACATTGCCTCTGCCTATCTGGACAACATGGAGCTGGAGCTGGGAAGAAAATATAAAAACAATAGCTATGAGATCAATGCGGGGCTGACGGATGATCAATATTCCACATTGAAAGCAAAGCATGAGCTCTCGAATGAAATGTTTGCAGAGCTCTATTCTGAGTTTCAGAAGATGAAGCCAACACAGCACCTGAAACAGGCGATGGATGCATTTACTGCCTCAGGAGGAAGTGTCGAGATGGAGCCTAGCTATGATGAAAACACCCAGAGATTAAGTGTGCCGATCAAGTTTTTCATCAAGGAGCAGACGCTTGATAAAATCGAGGGGCTCTCCCCAATCGAGGATATTGTGCTGAAGATGAATGCGATGCTTCAGATTGATACGGTCCTATCCGGTGCTGATCCGGATGTCTCTCCCTCTTTTTAGCGTCTACTCTTCCTCTAAAAGAAGAGTCGATCAGGCGCTCTTCTCTTTGAATTCGCAGAGGTTGAGAATACAGCACTCTGCGCATTTCGGCTTGCGGGCAATGCAGGTGTAGCGCCCATGCAGAATCAACAGATGGTGGGCGTCCAGCTTGTATTGACTGGGCACAAATCGAAGTAGTCTCTTCTCCACCTCCAGTACGTTTTTTCCAGGGGCGATTTTGGTGCGGTTAGAGACCCGGAAGATATGGGTGTCGACCGCAATGGTGGGTTGACCAAAGGCGGTATTGAGGATGACATTGGCTGTTTTTCGCCCAACACCGGGAAGGGACTCCAGTGCCTCGCGCGTCTCGGGGACCTCGTCGTTGTATGCCTCATGCAAAATTTTTGCAGTCTGGACTAGATGCTTCGCCTTGCTGTTGAAAAGTCCAATGGTCTTGATATGTTTTTTGACCCCCCCTTCACCAAGTTCAACAATGGTCTTGGGGGTGTTGGCTACGGGAAATAGTTTGGCAGTGGCCTTGTTGACTCCAATATCTGTGGCCTGGGCAGAGAGTAGTACCGCAGTCAGTAGCTCAAATGGGGAGCTGTAATTGAGCTCAGTGGTTGGCTCGGGAATGGCCGTGGCGAGTCGAGCAAAGATCTCTCCCCGTTTCTGCTGGTTCATGATCAGGCGGCCTGCGCCTCCAGAGTAGCTGCACGGGCACTGGTAGCCTCGGCCACACGCTGATCAATCCGGTTCTTTGCAGCAAGGATCAGACCTAAACCAATAAAAGCACCCGGGGGCAGGATCGCCAGCAGGAAGCCCCGATAGTCCTCGACCAGCGTCATCGTCATCCAGCTTGCCCCTTCACCAAACATCAACTCCGACTGCGCAAACAGGGTGCCAAATCCGAACAGTTCACGCATACCACCCAGCAGCATCAGCAACAGAGTAAATCCAACTCCCATACTGACAGCATCGACCAGAGAGGGGAGCCAGCTATTGCGACTGGCGAAGGCCTCGGCACGACCGATGATGGCGCAGTTGGTGACAATCAGCGGGATAAAGATGCCGAGGACCAGAAACAGTTCGTAGAACCAGGCATTCATCGCCAGCTCAATACCGGTCACGGTGCAAGCGATGATCAGCACAAAGACTGGAATACGGATCTCTGAGGTAACCACATTACGAATCGAGGAGACCATCAGGTTGGAGATGATCAGGGTGAGGGTGGTGGCGAGTCCTAATCCCAGTCCATTGATGGTGGTGGTTGTGACCGCCAGTAATGGGCAGAGCCCCAATAGCTGGACCAGCCCTGCGTTGTTGCGCCATAGCCCATCACGGACCAGTGAGCGGTAGTCCATCGATGGTTTCTCGCTCTGTTCAGGACTACTCATGGTTAGGCTTCTCCTGCAGCAGGGTGGCACGGTTGGCCTTGAAATAATGAAGGGCATCACGTGCCGCATGGATCACCGCACGAGGGGTGATGGTGGCTCCGGTGAATTGGTCGAAAACGCCGCCCTCTTTTTTGACGTTCCACTGCGCCTCAGCCAAATTGTCGAGTGAACGCTCATTGAAGTTGAGGATCCAATCCGATTTTTTGATGTCGATGAGGTCGCCTAATCCGGGGGTCTCCTTGTGCTGCAGTACCCGCACCCCGACAATGGTGCCATTCCGGCGAATAGCGATGAGTAAGTTGATGGTGCCGCTATATCCCGCCTCGGTGGAGGGGGTCAGCAGAGCTGTATGAACGATGCCGTTAGACTTGGCGAGGTAGCCATAGCTTGGCTCATCGGTGCCGAGTAGGGCGTCAGCAGGTAGCGTGATTCGCTCCTCTAGCAGATTGTTGTCGTAAAGCGTCTCGGGCACCAGTTGGCTTAGTGATTTGAGCAGGGCGAGCCGTTCGTTTTCAGTAATCTGCTCTTTGGTGCCCTCATAGGTGAAGGCGACCAGTGCTGTGCCGAGAAAGGCAAACAGGGCCAGAACCCCGGCTCCGCGCAGTGCAATCTGCAGGCTCTCTTTCACGACTCGACTTCCTCTTTGCCACCGTAGATGGTGGGTTGGGTGAAGTGGTCGATCAGCGGGGCGAACATGTTCATTAGCAATACGCTAAAGGCGACGGCATCGGGATATCCTCCCCAAGTACGGATAATGTAGTCCAGTACACCGACTCCAGCGCCGAACCAGATCCGTCCCATGGGGGTGGTGCTAGCCGTCACTGGATCGGTGGCAATAAAGAATGCACCCAGCATGATGCCGCCACTCAACAGGTGGTAGAGCGGGGTTGCATAGCTGTCAGGGTCAATGGCGTGGAAAATTGCGGCCATGCCCCCCAGACCAACCAAGACGCTGACTGGAATGTGCCAGGAGATGGTGCGGGTCAAAATCAGGATTGCCCCCCCAAGCAGGAAAGCAAGGTTGATTAGCTCCCAGCCAGGCCCCGCCAGGATGCCATCAGGGAGCTGCTGCAGGGACTCGTTAAGGGTGAGCCCTTGAATCAGGCTCGCCTTGAGGCCACCGAGTGGGGTCGCACCAGAGAGGGCGTCGATCAGCTCTGGATTGGCCGTTCCAAAGATTGCTGCGGCAGCGGTTGGCCAGTTGATGGCCGCCCCCTCCAGGCCAGCCGGTGGAAGCCAACTGGTCATCTCCCTGGGGAAAGAGATCAGTAGAATGACGTAGCCCACCATGGCCGGATTGAATGGATTCTGTCCCAATCCGCCATAGAGCTGTTTAGCGAGCATGATGGCAAACAGGGTGCCGAGCACCACCATCCACCATGGGAGCAGGGGGGGAAGAGAGGCCGCTAACAGCAGTGCGGTCAGAATTGCACTGAGATCGCCGATCTCTTGCATGAGAGGGCGGCCACGCATCAGCAGAATGATAGCTTCTCCAATGATGACCGTGGGTACGGCAATGGCGCTGTGGATCCAGACTCCGGGGCCAAAGATCCACCCCAGAGCAAACAGGCCCGGAATCATAGCCAGGATGACAGTTGCCATCTCCTTGCTGGTGGTGCTGCTATTGTGCGGCGTCATGGTTGCTCTCTTGATTTAGGGGCTGTGCTGCCTGTGCCTTTGCTTTCTTTGCCTTGGATCGGGCAACTGCAGCCTCAATGGCGGCCTTCTTTTCATCTTTCTCGCCAGTATCACTGGCGGTTTTCTGTTTGGCTTCCTCTTTTGCCTTGAGAGCTGCCTTCTTGGCGGCGAGTTTGCGCGCCTTCTCTTCCTTCTCACGTTGAAGGCGGGTGTCGCGGAACTCATGGCGTTTGCGTGCTTGTTCTGCCTTGATGCCCTCTTGCTGTTGGTTCCGCAGTACCCCTTTGGCGTGGCGGTAGTAGTCAACAAGTGGAATCTGACTGGGGCAGACATGGGTGCAGCAACCACATTCGATACAGTCAAATAGATGGAGCTGTTCGGCATCATCAAAGTCGCGAGCCTGAGTAGCCCAGAAGAGCTGTTGTGGCAGTAGTTTGGCTGGGCAGACGTCACTGCAGGCGGCACAGCGGATGCAGTGACGAGTCTGTGTTGTACTCTTTGACGGTTCTTCTTGTGGTTCGACAATCAGGCAGTTACTGATTTTGGTCAAGGGGCTATTGAGATCCTGGAGCGGGAATCCCATCATCGGCCCGCCCAGGGTGACAGAGACTGTTTTGTCGCAGCCGCACATCTCCAGCAGTTCATGGACAGGCGTGCCGATTGCGGCTTCGTAATTCCCGGGGTGATCCACTCCGCTGCCGGTGATAGTAACCACGCGATGGGTGAGAGGTTGCCCCATCATGGCGCGATAAATCGCCGCAGTGGTTGCGACATTCTGCATCAAAATACCGATCTGGGCAGCATGTTTCCCGCTGGGGACCTCTCGGTTGGTGAGAAGCTGAATCAGCTGTTTCTCTCCGCCGGAAGGGTAGAGGGTGGGGCAGCGTATCACTTCGATGTTGGAGTCGCTTTGCTGGATTGCCTGCGCCATTGCCTCGACCGCTTCCGGCTTGTTGTCTTCGATGCCGATCAGAATCTCTTTTGGTTGCAGTAGATGGTCGAGCACCTCGATGCCGCGGATAATCTCTTGCGGGCGTTCTCTCATCAGGCGGTCATCGCAGGTGATGCGAGGCTCACACTCCATCCCATTGAGGATCAGCGTCTCGATTTTGGTCTCTGTGCCACTGCGTAGCTTGGCTGCGGTTGGGAAGCCTGCGCCGCCTAGGCCGATGATCCCCGCCATGCGAATCTGATTCACAATCTCTTCTGGGTTTTGCCCTTTCAGCAGCTCAGAAACGGGCCGTGGTTCAGGGGAGTCGGGACCACATCCGGTTGCCTGCAGTACGATAGCGGGGCTATGGAAGCCGGAGGGGTGAGTGAAGGGGCGATCCTCGATCGCAATCACGGTACCATTGCAGGGGGCATGCACCGGGACGGTAAGCGGGTTGAAGCACTCACTGAGTCGCTGCCCTTTGGAGACCTGGTCACCTACCTGTACGATGGGGCGGTTAACGGCCCGGATCCCCTGGTTGAGAGAGATCACCACCTCGCCACGATTCTTGAAAGGGGTGATCGGGAGATCGCGGGTCAGTGCTTTCTCCTCTGGCGGGTGGATGCCCCCATGAAAGCTGTAGCGTGCATCTCTCATGCGGCAGGCTCCATCATTCCTGGTTCTGGCCAGACCCAGCGATCAATGCTCTCTGGAATAGGATCCATAATGATGCAGTCAACTGGACAGGGAGGGAGACAGAGCTCACAGCCGGTACATTCCCGTTCAATGACGGTGTGCATCTGCTTGGCTGCCCCGAGGATTGCGTCGACTGGACAGGCCTGAATGCAGAGGGTGCAGCCGATGCAGGTTTGCTCATCGATTCGTGCGATGGAGGGGAGTTTCTCTTCCGCCTCTAGTGCCACCGGCTCACGATCCAGCAGGTCAGCAAGCGCAACCATGGTGCTCTCCCCTCCTGGGGGGCAGAGGTTGATCTCCGCCTCACCACTGGCAATTGCCTCGGCATAGGGACGACAGCCGGGAAAACCACACTGACCGCACTGGGTCTGTGGCAACAGGCCGTCTACCTGGTCGACGACAGGGTCTCCTTCGACCCGATAGCGCACCGAGGCAAATCCAAGCAGGGCCCCAAAGCTGGCAGCCAACAGGCCGATGGCTAAGATTGCACTGACCATACTCAGGGAGTCCCAAGTCCCGCGAAGCCCATAAAGGCGATGGAGAGCAGTCCTGCAGTGATCATTGCAATGGATGCCCCCTGGAAGGGTTGTGGGACATCTGCGGCAGCGGTGCGTTCACGGATGGCAGCAAAGGCGACCAGCACCAGTGAGAAGCCCACGGCAGCACCAAAGCCGAAGGCGACCGATTCGATAAAGCTGTTCTGTTCACGGGTGTTGAGCAGTGCAACACCAAGTACTGCACAGTTGGTGGTGATCAGAGGTAGGAAAATGCCGAGCACCTGATAAAGCATGGGGCTGGTCTTGTGGACAAACATCTCGGTGAAGTTGACCACGGCGGCAATCACCAGGATAAAGGCGATGGTGCGCAGATACTCTAACTCCAGCGGTGCAAGTAGATATTCATTGACCAGATAACTGAGCGCGGCAGAGAGGGTGAGTACGAAGGTGGTTGCGAAGCCCATGCCGATCGCCGTCTCCAGTTTTCGGGAGACCCCCATAAAGGGGCAGAGTCCCAGAAATTTGACCAAGACAAAGTTGTTGACCAGGATGGTGCTAACCAGAATTAATGCAATCTCAGACATAATCTCTCAGCTTGCCTCTACATGGCTCCATGACTGCGTTAAAAAATGGTCATTTATACTTATAAAATCAAATTTCTCGCCTTCTCCTGCAGCCATGCAGAACCGGTCTGAGGAGTTATCAAAAGGCAAAAAGGTCACTTACTTTACCCGCATGCCGGGTTGTGCCCCTTTATGAGGCTCCAGGATAAAGAGGTCACTGCCACCAGGCCCGGCTGCGAGCACCATCCCCTCCGAGATACCAAAACGCATCTTACGTGGGGCCAGGTTGGCAACCATTACCGTCAGCTTGCCCTCCAAGTCTTCTGGACTGTAGGCGGACTTGATCCCGGCGAAGACATTTTTTTGTGCATCGCCCAGATCGAGTGTCAGCTGCAGTAGCTTGTCAGCTTTCTCCACGTGCTCCGCCTTGGCGATGCGGGCGATCCGCAGGTCGAGCTTGGCGAAGTCTTCAAACTGAATTTCGTCGGCAATGGGCTCCATGGCAGGTGCAACGGTATCGGAAGAAGATTTCTGTTCTGTTTCAGTAGAACGGGTGGTGTTGGTCACCATAAGAGATTCTTTGGATGCCTCTAGCATCGCCTCAACCGCCTTCTCATCCACACGTTGCATCAGCGGCTTGAACTTGTTGATGGTGCTCCCCTCCAGTGGCTGTTGCAGTGCATCCCAGTTGAGTGCACCCGCATTGAGGAAGGACTCCACGTTATCCGCCATCTGTGGCAGCACCGGCTTGAGATAGGTCATCAGTGCGCGGAACAGGTTGAGGCCAACACTGCAGGCATCCTGTACCTCCTGCTCTTTCCCTTCCTCTTTCGCCAGCACCCAGGGCTTCTTCTCATCAATATAGCGGTTGGCCTCATCGGCGAGTGCCATGATCTCGCGAATGGCTCGGCCAAAGTCGCGGTCCTCATAGTGTTGTGCAATGGAGGCGCCTTGTTCTACAAAGTGGTTGTAGAGTTCCGGTTCGGAGAGGGCTGCAGAGAGTTGCCCATCAAACCGTTTGGTGATGAATCCAGCACAGCGGCTGGCAATGTTGACGACCTTGCCGACCAGGTCAGCGTTTACGCGGGCACGGAAGTCATCCAGGTTGAGGTCCAGGTCTTCAATGCTGTGCCCCAGTTTAGCGGCGAAGTAGTAGCGCAGCGCCTCCGGATTGAGGTGTTCCAGCCAGGTTCTTGCTTTGATGAAGGTGCCACGGGATTTGGACATCTTCTGCCCGTTGACGGTGAGGAAGCCGTGGGCGTTGATTGCCGTTGGGGTGCGGTATCCCGCGCCATCCAGCATGGCGGGCCAGAACAGGGCGTGGAAGTAGATAATATCCTTGCCGATAAAGTGGTAGAGCTCGGCATCGGACTCTTTGTTCCAGAAGGTGTCAAAGTCGACGCCAGACTTGTTACAGAAGTTCTTGAAGCTGGCCATGTAGCCGATTGGTGCATCGAGCCAGACGTAGAAGTATTTGTCTTTGGCGTCCGGGATCTCAAAACCGAAATAGGGAGCGTCTCTGGAGATGTCCCACTCTTGAAGCCCTGCCTCAAACCACTCGTTGAGTTTCTTCGCGACCTCACTCTGCAGATGTCCAGCATGGGTCCACTCTTTCAGCATCGTTTCGAAGTCGGTGAGCTTGAAGAAGTAATGTTCTGACTCTTTGTTGATTGGCTTGGCGCCAGAGACTGCAGAGACCGCATTTTTCAGCTCCGCGGTGGAGTAGGTGGCGCCGCATGCCTCGCAGTTATCGCCATACTGATCCTCTGCGCCACATTTGGGGCAGGTGCCCTTGATGAAGCGGTCCGGCAGGAACATCTCTCGCTCCGGGTCATAGGCCTGCTCAATGGTTCGGGTACTGATATGGCCTGCATCGCGTAATGCGGTATAGATCCCGGTCGCAAACGCCCGATTCTCTTCTGAGTGAGTGGAGTGGTAATTGTCGAAGCCAACCATGAATTCAGCAAAGTCAGCCTGATGTTCCTCTGCGACACCAGCAATCAACGCTTCTGGTGTGACCCCTTCATTCTGGGCGCGCAGCATGATTGGAGTACCGTGTGCATCATCGGCACAGACGTAGTAGCACTCGTTTCCTTGCATCTTCTGGAAGCGAGCCCAGATATCGGTCTGGATATACTCCACCAAGTGACCGATATGGATGCTGCCGTTAGCATAGGGAAGGGCGCTGGTGATGAGGATTTTACGAGGCTGGGAATCAGGCATAAGGGCAGGTTTCTGGGCGGGAAGATAAAGCGACACATTTTATCCAATTGATCCGCAAACTACACGACTCTTTTCTTGGTTCGCCATTACCTTGATGGAGATCAAACAATAACCAACAAAAACTGTCAAGAAATCAGTTCTCAGTCTGTGGGATAAATGTTAGCATTAGCGCATCCTGTTAAATGAAACGTTGGAGTTTGCGATGTCAGAAGTGACCCGTGAGGCGGTTGAATCCGCGATCAAGAATTATGTAGATCCTTATCTGGAAAGCGATTTGGTTGCTGCCAAGTCAATCAAGGATGTGGTGGTTGAGGGTGGCAAAGTCACCGTGGATGTTGAGTTGGGATTCCCTGCTAAAGGGTATGCGGATGAGTTGAGCGCCAAGATTACCGATTTGGTCAAAGCGGTTGATGGTGTTTCGGATGTGGTCGTGAATGTTGACTCAAAGATTGTTGCTCATGCAGTGCAGAAAGGGGTTCAGTCGGTCAATGGGGTAAAGAACATCATTGCAGTGGCCTCGGGCAAAGGTGGCGTTGGTAAATCAACCACTGCCGTCAACCTGGCGCTGGCCCTCTCTGCAGAGGGTGCCAATGTCGGCATGCTGGATGCGGACATCTACGGCCCCAGTCAGCCACGGATGTTGGGTGCGCATGGCGCGAAGCCGGAGTCTCCAGATGGCAAGATGTTGAAACCGGTGACCTCCTATGACGTGCAGTCAATGTCGATTGGCTACCTGGTGGAAGAGGATACCCCAATGATCTGGCGTGGGCCGATGGTGACTCAGGCGCTGGAGCAGTTGCTGAAAGAGACCATGTGGGAAGAGCTCGATTACCTGGTGATTGATTTGCCACCTGGCACTGGTGATACTCAGCTGACCCTGGCTCAGAAGATTCCAGTGAGTGGTGCGGTGATTGTTACGACCCCGCAAGATATCGCGTTGCTGGATGCGGTCAAGGGGCTGAAGATGTTTGAGAAAGTCGAGGTTCCAGTGCTGGGTGTAGTAGAGAACATGAGTATTCACATCTGCTCCAACTGCGGTCATGAAGAGCACATCTTTGCTGAGGGCGGTGGTCGTCGCATGGCAGAAGAGGAGCATGTGGACTTCCTTGGTGGTCTGCCGCTGGATAAGGCGATCCGTAGTGATGCCGATAGTGGTAAGCCAACAGTGGTCGCTGACCCGGAAGGCCAGATTGCCAAGATCTACCGAGAGATCGCCCGCCGTTCCTCTGCAAAACTGGCACAGCAGAAGAAGGACTTCACCACCAAATTCCCCAATATCGTCATTCAGTAAGACGAGGGGCATTGGATTTGGACCGCCATCCAGCGAGTTTGGGTGGCGGTTTTTTATTGTCGGTCCAAAGGCTATACTCTCGTTCAATTTTTTATAAGTCAGGAAGTTCGATATGGAATTGAGCAAGTGGGATCGACGTTTTCTCGGGCTGGCGGCCCATGTGGCAGAGTGGTCCAAGGACCCCAGTACCCAGGTCGGTGCCGTTGTTGCCAACGACAAGCGAGTGGTCTCTCTGGGCTTTAATGGTTTTCCGCAAGGGCTAACAGATGATCATCGCCTCCATGATCGGGAGACAAAATATTCACTGGTGCTTCATGCTGAAGAGAATGCGTTGCTCTTTTCCGGGGCGGATCTCACCGGAAATACCATCTACGTCTACCCGCTGCCTCCCTGTTCCCGCTGCGCGGCCAAGATCATCCAGTCGGGCATCACCCGTGTGGTGACCACGATCCCGGAGGATATGGCCCGTTGGGAAGAGAGCGTGGCATTGACTCGCACCATCTTTGAAGAGGTTGGTGTGGAGATGGTTGAGGTGCCGATGGCGCTGTTGGAGTCGTAGCTACTGTAGTGAGGAGCGACGCAGTTTGAGCTGAAACAGTTTGCCGTCCTCTTCACGGTACTCGATCAAGACCGGCAGGTACTGCAGCTTGGGTGTGGCCCAGAGCAGGAAGCTGCGCGGCCCCTCTTGCTGGCGGGTGATCTGAACAGCCTTAAAGTTGCCGGCGGGCACCTGAATCTGTTGAGTTGCCCCACGTTGGAATTGATAGTGATCCCAGTGTCCAGGCTTTGCCAGTGGGTAGCGGAGCTCACGCTCTTCTTTTCTCAGGTCTTCCATCAATGCGAGTAGAAATAGTGCCTCATCGACGGTTCTGTCGGGAAGATTGCTGAGTGTGGAGCGGTGACCGTTATCAGTCAGGTTTACCTCTCGCGTGGACCAATCAAAGTCTCGACTGCGTTGCTTCTCTTTTTTGCCTCGTTGCTGATAACGGTACTGTAGTGGGCGTATTGAGCTGTTGCTCCAGCGCCAGAGTGACTCCTCATCGATCACTTTGTTGACCAGTAGCGCAGCAAGCCCGGTTGGCTGGGTGTGTGTGGTGAAGCGGTAGATCGTGTTATCTACGTTCTCCAGCTGGTAGTGGGTCTCGCCAAGTGTAATTCCCTCGGCAATAAAGTCGTAGGTTGCGCTAAATGTTTCGGGAAGGGCTTCTGCTATCGTTGCGAATAGCAGTGATAGAGGTAGAAGGTTACGAATCCAGTTGCAGCGGGGCATGGAGTGGAGTCTGGTTGAAATGGACGATATCGTCAACCAGATGGATCTCTCCCTGGGTAATCATCTCCACCGCAGCAGGATAGAGGCGGTGCTCCTGTTGCAGAACACGGGCGGCCAGTGTTTCGGCATTATCCTCAGGTTTTACCGGAACTGTGGCCTGTAGGAAGGCGGGGCCTCCATCCAGCTCCTCTGTTACAAAGTGGACGCTGGCACCATGGGACGTGGCGCCGGCATCCAGTGCCTGTTGATGAGTGTGCAGTCCTTTGAAGAGCGGGAGCAGTGAGGGGTGAATATTGATCAGTCGTCCCGCGTAGTGGCGCACAAAAGCCGGGGTGAGGATTCGCATAAACCCAGCCAGGATCACCAGTTGTGGTTTGTGTCGATCAATCGCATCGATCAATGCCTGGTCATACTGGTCACGATCTTGGTACTGCGTATGGTCCACGACATCAGTCTCGATGCCGCTCTCTTTGGCAAACAGAAGTCCGCCAGCATCTGGGCGATTGCTGATGACTGCAGAGAATTGGGCATGGAGTGCCCCTTGCTGCTCTGCCCGAATCAGCGACTGGAGGTTGCTGCCGCGCCCTGAGATCAGAACGACGACGGCGGGCAGTGCTTTAGTCACGGAAGGTGACCGATGGAGTCTCCTCGTCGGATGCGAGGATGCTCCCCAGTTTCCATGCCTGCTCTCCCTGTTGTTTCAGGATCTCGATGGTTCGATCAGCGTTTTCCTTAGCAACCACGACCACCATGCCAACGCCGCAGTTGAAGGTGCGAACCATCTCTGAGGTCTCCACATTGCCCTGCTGTTGTAGCCATTGGAAAACGGCGGGCCACTGCCAGGAGTTGTTGTCGATCTCGGCAACCGTATTGTTGGGAAGAACGCGTGGCAGATTTTCAGTCAGGCCGCCACCTGTGATATGAGCAAGCGCATGAATCGGGAGCTGTTTCATCAGCTCCAGCAGGGGCTTGACGTAGATTCGAGTGGGTTCTAACAGCTGCTCTCCGAGTGGTTTTCCGTCCAGGTCGCTATTGAGGTCAGCCTCAGAGACCTCCAGAATCTTGCGGACCAGCGAGTAACCGTTGGAGTGTGGGCCAGAGGAGGCCATGCCGATCAATACATCGCCAGCCTGAACTTTGGTCCCATCGATGACCTCACTCTTCTCGACGATGCCGACGCTGAATCCAGCGAGGTCATAGTCTCCTGCTTCATACATGCCGGGCATTTCAGCGGTCTCTCCGCCAATCAGTGCGGCGCCAGCCTGTTCACAACCGGTTGCAATGCCGTCTACGACAGAGACTGCCGTGGCGTTGTCGAGTTTTCCGGTGGCGTAGTAGTCAAGAAAGAAGAGCGGCTCTGCGCCCTGTACGATCAGGTCGTTGACGCACATCGCCACCAGGTCGATACCGATGGTGTCATGCTTGTTGATCTGCATTGCCAGCCGTAATTTGGTGCCGACACCATCAGTGCCCGAGACCAGTAGTGGATTTTTGTAGCGATCCATCGGAATCTCAAACAGGGCGCCAAACCCCCCAAGGCCGGCCAGTACGCCCGGGCGTTTGGTGCGGGCAGCCAGTGGTTTGATCTGTTCAATCAGGTCGTTACCGGCATCAATATCAACGCCTGCATCGCTATAGCTGAGAGGGGTAGTGGAACTCATGGAAGAATCTCTGTAGACCGTCTGTTTGAAAGCGCGTTATTCTAACGGATTATGGATCGACGCGATATTCCCAATCTCATTACTCTGCTACGGATGGTGCTCGTGGTGCCCAACCTCTGGTTGTTGGCCCACGGCTTCTATCTGGAGTCGCTCTATCTCTTTGCTTTTGCCGGCATGAGTGATGGGCTGGATGGGTTCCTTGCCAAACGAATGGGGTGGCAGAGCCGTCTCGGTTCGATTCTGGATCCGTTGGCTGACAAGCTGTTATTGGTCTCCACAACGGTGATGTTGGCTTGGGTTGGACTGGTGCCGGCCTGGCTGGTGGGGGTCATCGTGCTGCGTGATTTGCTGATTGTGATGGGAGGCGTGCTCTATCACTATCGTATTGGAGAGTATGATATGTCTCCAAGTATTGTCAGTAAAATCAATACGTTTGTTCAGATATCTTATGTGTTGGGTGTGATATCAAATCAGGCTTTTGGTTGGGATGCAGTCGAGCTGATGACGTTCTCTACTTATGTGGTATTGACCACGACCGTGATGAGCGGTGCGGATTATGTCTGGACCTGGGGGTGGTGCGCCTACCGTAAAGAGAGAAAGGTTCAGATAGATGGAGAGGGTCGACCGTGATCGAACAGATTCCGCTTTCACTCTCGCTGCAGCAGCGCGCCTCCTTCGGTAACTATTTTGGTGAGGGCTGCCAGTCGTTGATTGCGCAGCTGAAACAGTTTGCACAAGGAGAGGGGCAGTCGCTCTATCTCTGGGGGCGAGAGGGTATCGGCAAGAGTCATCTCCTCTATGCAATGATTCGCCAGGCAGAACAGGATGGAAGACGAACCGCACTGTTGCCGCTAGAGAGTGGCATGCATGCAGGTGTACGGCTGCTGGAGGGATGTGGCACTCATGATCTGGTTGCGTTGGATGACCTGGATGCAGTGGCTGGTCGTGCGGAGTGGGAGGAGGGGCTGTTTCACCTTTTCAACCAGTTGAGGGATTTGGGACATCAGTGGGTGATTACGGCAGGTGTGCCATTGAGTGATCTGCCAATTCAACTCCCCGATCTGCGTTCACGGCTGGGGGAAGCGGTGGTTGAGTCGATCCCCGTGCCAAATGAGCGCGAGCGCTGGAATCTGTTACAGCGTCGGGCGGAGGCGCGTGGAATGGAGATGGGGGATGAGGTGATCGCTTTTCTGCAGCAGCGTACAGGCCGGGACCCTCAGACGCTGTTAGGGTTACTGGAACAGCTCGATCAGCAGACGTTAGCAACAAAGAGAAAAGTTACAATTCCATTTGTAAAAGAGATATTTGGAATATAGATCTAATCCTTGTTCTGTTCTGATTTTCCCTTTGAACGAGCATAGAATGCGCAACTGAAAAAGAGGCTCAGGCTGAGCGCAATCTCGACACCGGAGTAAATTCTTTCCGCTGGATTGACCACATAATCCCCAATGCCGTGAATCAAATAGAGTAGCGACAGGAAGCCGGCCCAGGCATGAGTATAGGCTCGTCCGTGGAGAATGCCGCGCAGCGGGAAGAGCAGAGGGACCACCATCACCACCAAAACCATTGCGGTTGGAAAATGTTTAGAGGGGGCCAGCCAGGTGATCCAGAGCATGAGGTGGAGCATCAGCCCAAAGAAGCTGAGTAGTGCGATCTGACGAAAGATCTTCTGTTTTGAATCGGCCATGGAAACGGCTCCGAAAATGGGGGATTATATAGAAATCTCAATTTACAACGCCGATTTTTGGAGTGGCTTGATCATGCAGCAATTAGAAAAAGGGTTCGAAAAATTTCTCTGGAGTAGTCGACTGGTGGTGTTGACTGCGGTCATCTCCAGTCTGTTAGCGGCACTGGCCATGTTCTATATGGCAACGGTTGATGCGTTCTATATGGTGGCCCATTTGGCGCACTATGCAGATCCCTCTCTGGAGGCTGCAGCCCGTAGTGCGCTCCATGCCTCAACCGTGACCCATATTGTCGAGATTGTGGATGGCTATCTGTTGGCAACGGTACTACTGATCTTTGCGTTGGGCCTCTATGAGCTATTCATTAGTCAGATCGATGCAGCAGAAGGGGAGAAGACCTCCTCCAATATTTTGTTGATTAAGAGTCTGGATGACCTCAAAGCGCGGTTAGCCAAGGTGATTTTGATGATTCTGATTGTTAAATTCTTTGAGCATACCGTCTCCATGCACTTTGGCTCTCCGCTCGATCTGCTCTATATGGCGGGCGGCATTGCCTTGATTGGTCTGGCGCTCTACCTCTCTCATGCGGGAGAAGGGAAAGGGCATTGATCTCTAATTGGACTAGTGCTTAAAAAACAGGCAATCCGTAACCGGACTGCCATTTTTGTGGTGAGCGGTGATCGAGAGATGGTTTTGCACAGTGTTATCCACAGGTTGTGTGGAGAACGGGCATTCCGGTTTGTGTAGCAAGACATTAGAAAACAGGATCAAGAATTAAGATTTTAAATGCTTTGTAACTGACTGAATCTTTGTTTGATTGCCTCGGTTTTTTGTAACTGCTTGATCTTTTTTCTAAGCTACTGTTTTTCCGTTTGTTGTTGGGGCTGCCTGAAGTATGAGGGTTCGTTTCAGCAAATATTCACAGCTTGAGTAGAGTCGAGTAGTTACTCGCTAGAGAAGGGGGTGAGAGGAGTGCAGAGGTCTCATTATCTGTTGGGAGTGGTTGGATGGATGCTGTGGACGCTGGGTTGGGGTGCCAGGGCGGAGCCATTCCAGCTGCTCTCAACAGTGGATGGGGTGGTTCACCAGCAGCAGATGCTGCTGCGGATTCACCCGCAAAGTTTACAGAGTGGGTGGGTTGAGATGGAGCAGTGCCATCGGGATATGGCTCCCACTGGACGCTCTGCAGTACAGTTCCGGAAGGGGAAGGTTCGTGATCTGGAACTCGTGCGAACCGCGCAGATTGGCCGGGGCTGGATCGGTAGTGAAGGTACAGCGATCGAACTGGAGGATATTGGGCGCAGTAATGAACTCTGTCTGCGAGGTGAGTTGCGGATTCTACAGCGGATGGAGGGCGGGTATCGCCTCCAGAGTGGCCCCTATTTTCTCCGCTTTCTGGATGGCTATTTTCCGCTGCGGCTGAAGCTTCAGGTCGATAGCTATGCAGCGGGACTGCACCCACAGCGACTGCTGCCGGAGCAGATTCCTCATCAGCTCGGAGCGGGTAAGCTCACCCTTGATCTGCTCTTTGAAGGTGAGCTCTTGATGGAGCTGCAGTTGGTTCCAGATCCCTCCT
>CAZKCT010000011.1:23312-45948 GCA_964551545.1 uncultured Piscirickettsiaceae bacterium
CTGCTCTTTGAAGGTGAGCTCTTGATGGAGCTGCAGTTGGTTCCAGATCCCTCCTCTTCTCGGACAAGCTCCTAGTCGCTTGCTCCCATCTCTTCGATGCGTATTTTCCACTCGGTTGGGCCGCTTTGGTGAACAGATTCTCCACGACTGTCGACAGCAACGGTTACCGGCATCTCTTCTACCTCGAATTCATAGATTGCCTCCATCCCCATCTCCTCAAAGGCGAGGACACGCGCCTTCTTGATTGCCTTGGAGACCAGATAGGCGGCACCGCCGACGGCAATCAAGTAGACGGACTGATGCTGCTTGATGGACTCAATGGTAGCGGGTCCACGCTCTGCTTTTCCGACCATGCCGATCAGCCCTGTCTTCTCCAGCATCATCTCGGTAAAACCATCCATCCGGGTGGAGGTGGTGGGGCCGGCTGGGCCAACAGTCTCGTCACCGACTGGATCGACAGGACCCACGTAGTAGATCATTCGATTGGTGAGGTCGACGCCGTCAGGCAATCCTTCACCGGCAGCGAAGAGGTCGGCAATTTTTTTGTGGGCGGCATCTCGACCGGTGAGCAGTTTCCCGCTCAAGAGTAAGGTATCGCCTGGCTTCCACTGGCGGGTCTGCTCCGGGGTGAGAGTGTCGAGATCAACATGGATGGCATCTTCTGCGGGTGTCCATTCGATGTCGGGCCACTCACTGAGGGCGGGTGGAGCCAGTTTGGCGGGGCCGTTGCCGTCCAGAGTGAAATGGAGGTGACGGGTGGCGGCGCAGTTGGGGATGATTGCAACAGGGAGTGAGGCAGCATGAGTTGGGTAGTCCTTGACCTTTACATCCAGTACGGCCGTTAACCCCCCAAGCCCCTGGGCACCAATTCCGAGTGCGTTGACTCGACCGAGAATTTCCAGCCGTAACGCTTCAGCGCGGTTTTGCGGGCCTCGTTCACGCAGTTGGTGGATATCGATGGGGTCCATCAAGGACTCTTTGGCCATCAGCATCGCTTTCTCTGCGGTGCCGCCGATGCCGATACCAAGCATGCCCGGTGGGCACCATCCTGCCCCCATGGAGGGGACCTGTTCGACGACCCAGTCGGCCACATTGGCACTGGGAGAGAGGTTGGCGAATTTGGTTTTGTTCTCGGATCCCCCCCCTTTGGCGGCCACGGTGATCTCCACTTGATCTCCGGGGACCACCTCGGTATGGGTGATGGCTGGTGTATTGTCACGCGTGTTTTTACGAGCTCCGGCAGGATCTTCTAGGACGGAGGCGCGCAATGTGTTGTCTGGGTGGAGATAGGCGCGACGTACCCCTTCGTTGATCATCTCCTCAATGGTGAGTTCGCAATCCCACTGCACCTCCATTCCGACCTTTACAAAGGCAACCACAATCCCTGTGTCCTGGCAGATGGGGCGTTTTCCCAGTGCGGACATCTTGGAGTTCATCAGAATCTGGGCAATAGCATCCTTTGCAGCCGGGGATTGCTCGCGCTCCCATGCCTCTCCCATTGCCTGAATGAAATCTGTGGGGTGGTAATACGAAATGTATTGCAGGGCATCGGCAACGCTGCTGATCAGGTCTTCTTGCTGGATGGTGGTCATGGCGGTATTTGAGTTGCTGGTTGGTTGTGATGAGGGCTATGCTACCACCCCATAAAAAGTTCAACCATTGGCGAATAGATTGTTGTCATGGTGAATCGAATAATAATAGTGTGATGCAATCAAAGGAGAAGTGATGCGTAATTCTGTAATCGGTATCGGCGTGCTGTTGATGCTGCTCTCCTCTGTCGTGCGCGCGGAGCTTCGGGATCCCGGCGAGCACTTCTTTGAGTCGACCTTTGGCGACTACTCCGAAGAGTTGGAGCTGGCGCGGGAAGAGGGGAAGAAGGGGGTCTTCCTTTTTTTTGAAGAGGATGATTGTCCCTTCTGTGCGCGGATGAAGGCAACAATCCTCAATCGAAGCGAGGTGCAGGAATTTTACCGAGCGCATTTCAAAATCTATCGCATCAATATCAAGGGAGAGGTAGAGGTGGTCTCCTTTGATGGAGAGGAGATGCTGGAGAAGGTCTTTGCTGAAAAGCGTAACAAAGTCCGTGCAACCCCATTGATGGCTTTCTATAACCTCGATGGGCAGATGGTTGTGCGCTATACCGGGGCAACCTCCAGTATTGAGGAGTTCCTGCTGTTGGGGAAATATGCTGCAGAGCAGAAATATTTGGAGAGCTCCTTCTCTCGCTATAAGCGCAAGCAGCGCAGAAGACGGTAGAGATCATGAAGAGAGGACTGTTTTCAGTATTGATTTTGCTGGGAGGAACGGCTCCCTCCTTATTGCTTGCTGAGGGGGAGTCCATTCCTCAGCCACTCACACTGCAGCAAGCAATAGAGTTTGCTGTCGCACACCCTGAGACTGATTTGCTGGAGTCCTCTGCAGCGCAAGCCCGTATCGTGCTGGAGGAGGCTCAGGAGAGCCAGGCGATGACGGTTGATCTGCAGGGGCGTATTCGATGGAAAACCCTGCAGCAACAGACAGGCACTAAAGATGATCATCAGTTCTCTCTGGTGGCCAAGAAGCCTGTTTACGATTTTGGGCGTAGTGCTATGGGTGAGGAGATTGCTAGCCACCAGCTTATGCAGCGTGAGCAGATAGTCGAAGATGCACTGCAGCAGCGTAAGCTGGAGATCATGGAGCGTTTCTTTGCGGTGTTGCTGGCAGATCGCCAGCGTACAGTTGAAGATGAGACCATGACCATCGCCTTTCTTCGCTTCAAGAAGAAGCAGGATAAAGAGGTCACTGGAGATTATTCCGAGCTGGACCTGCTTAAGGCCGAGTCCCGTTTTCAGGATGCTCGTGCCAAACAGAAGCAGAGTGAGATGATGCAGCGGATGACACGGATTCAATTGGCTGAGGCGATGAATCGTCCAGGCGAGATTCCGTCACAGCTGGTGCCCCCAATCGCTGCGCCGGAGCAAATCTTTGAGCAACTTGAGCCGCTCGAAGCGCTGATTCAAGCGACTCAACTCCAGAGCCCATCCGTGCAGCAACAGCAGCAGGCGGTTGAGGTGGCCAAGCGGATGTTGGGACAGGCCCAGATGGGAGATCATCCTGCGCTGGATGCTGCCTTTGAGGTGCTGGACCATTCGCGGGTGACCAGCTCCAAAGATCGGTGGCGTGCATCACTACTGCTCGAGGTGCCTCTGTTGGATGGAGGAGAGAACGGCCGTCAGGTGGCTGCTGCTCGTGAAACACTACGTCAGGCCAGAGCAAAGCTGGAGATGGAGCGGCGCAAGGTAACCGAAACGGTTCATCAACTCTATCTGGAGATGGAGACTCTTAAGGCGCAGTGGCAGGCAGATCGGATCGCTGAGGAGTACCGTGATATTGAGCTGGATCGTAACCGTGCACTTTATGAACAGGAGCGGCAATCTAACTTTGGGGACTCGCTGATTGGGGTCTCAGCATCGCATCTACGCAGCGCCAAGAGCCGTTTTGCTGTACTGATGTTGCGGGCTAAGTTGGACCGACTGACTGGAAAGGAGATTGTGATCAATGAATAGGGTAAAAAGATGGGGGGCTGTAGTGCTGATGACCCTTTCGGTATCGGTGACAGCGGAGCAGGTGCCACTGGCCTCGGTTGAGTTGGCGGTGCCGGTTTCTGGGGTAGTGCAGAAGGTATTGGTAGAGTCTGGTGATTCGGTTGAGGCAGGGCAACTACTGCTGCAGCTGGATCCTCGGCGTTTTGAGATTCGATTGCGTGGAGCTGAGGCGGCACTGCAGGAGATGCGTGTCGAACTAGGTGATGCGCAGCGCAACTTGCTCAATGAGGAGGATCTGTTTGAGCGTATGGTAACGACTGAGAATGCTTTGCGGCTGGCGCGGCAGGCAGTGGAGCGTATCCATGCGAAGATTGGACAGCGAGAGGCGATTCGAGATGAGGCTGCGCTGAATCTTGAGTTCAGTGCGTTGAGAGCACCGCAGGCTGGAGTAATTCTGGAGCGCCGTGCAGAGCCGGGTGAGGTGGTCTCCAGTGCGATTCAGCCGCCAGTGCTGTTGATCCTGGGCGTTGCTTCTCAGTGAGTTGCAGGCGCTGGAGCGTTTCTGGACGAGTGCAGGGGGTCTTCTACCGTGGCTCGACTCAACGTGTGGCAAAACGGCTGGGGCTTAATGGCTCAGCGATAAATCTTCCAGATGGTACCGTCGAGGTGATCGCCTGTGGTGCTGCTCCTGAACTGGATGCACTGGAGCAGTGGCTCTGGCAGGGATCGGAGTGGGCCTCGGTCAGTGATGTGACTGCCGAGGCTATTGAGCGAGAAACCCCTGTCGGTTTTGTGACCAGTTAGGAGGCGATCTTCTCCTGCAGAAATGCAACCACGCCATCGAGTGGGACCTCCTGGCTCTCTTGATCGGTGCGTCCCTTGTACTCGATGATGTTGTTGTCGAGTCCGCGATCCCCCAGCACCAGACGATGGGGGATACCAATGAGTTCCATGTCCGCAAACATGATGCCGGGACGCTCCTTGCGATCGTCGAGGATGACATCGATACCGGCATCGTTCAGTGCCTGATAGACCTTCTCAACGGCCTCCCGCAGTCGGTGGGATTTGTGCATGTTCATCGGCAGTAGCGCAACGCTGAATGGGGCGATCGCCTCGGGCCAGATGATGCCGTGTTTGTCATGGTTCTGTTCGATGGCGGCAGCAACCACGCGGGTGACCCCGATGCCGTAGCAACCCATGGTCATGGTGCGGGCTTTGCCGTTCTCGTCGAGTACGGTTGCCTTCATCGCCTCGCTATATTTGGTGCCGAGTTGGAAGATGTGTCCCACCTCAATGCCGCGGGCAATATTGATCTCCCCCTGGCTATCAGGGCTGGGATCACCTTCCACTACGTTGCGCAGATCCGTGACTTCGGTTGGCTCGGGTAGGTCTCGTCCCCAGTTGACGCCGGTGAGATGGTAGTCATCTTCATTGGCACCGCAGACAAAGTTGGCGCACTGCGCTGCGCTGCGGTCGATGATCATCGGAATCTCTAGCCCGACTGGGCCGAGAGAACCAGCAGAGGCGCCGGTTGCGTTGCGAATTGCCTCGTGCTCCAGCATCTCCAGTGGCGTAGCGACTAGAGGGTGTTTTTCTGCTTTGATCTCATTCAAGGTGTGGTCTCCACGCACGACCAAGGCGACTGCTGGCTTATCTGCACCAGCAACCAGCAGGGTTTTGATGGTCTGAGCAGAATCCACTTTCAGGGTTTCACACACCTCTTCAATGGTCTTGCTCTCCGGGGTGGCCACTTTTTCCATGGTTGCTGTGGCCTCGGCACGAGGTGTGGCAGGGGCAAGGGCCTCTGCCAATTCAACGTTGGCGGCAAATTCGCTTTGATTGGAGAAGGCGATGGCATCTTCGCCAGAGTCGGCCAGCACATGGAATTCGTGAGAGGCGTTGCCGCCAATAGATCCTGTATCGGCATCAACCGGACGGAAGTGGAGTCCCATGCGAGAGAAGATGCGGGAGTAGGTTTCATACATCACCTGATAGGTCTCTTCCAGCGAGGCTGCATCCATGTGGAAGGAGTAGGCGTCCTTCATGATGAATTCGCGGGAGCGCATCACCCCAAAGCGAGGACGGATCTCGTCACGGAATTTGGTCTGGATTTGGTAGAGGTTCAGCGGCAGTTGGCGATAACTGCGGATCTCTCTGCGAGCGATCTCGGTGATGACCTCTTCATGAGTGGGGCCTAACAAGAAGTCCCGGTTGTGGCGATCATTGAGTCGCAGCAGTTCTGGCCCATACTGCTCCCAGCGACCCGACTCTTCCCATAGTTCGGAGGGTTGAACTACAGGCATCAGTAGCTCTTGAGCGCCAGATCGATTCATCTCATCACGAATGATATTTTCCACTTTGCGTAGCGTGCGTAGCCCCGTTGGAAGCCAAGAGTAGAGGCCAGAGGCGAGTTTACGAATCATGCCGGCACGGATCATCAGCTGGTGGCTGATGATCTCTGCTTCAGCAGGGGTCTCTTTGACGGTCGAGAGAAGGAACTGGGAGGTGCGCATGGTTGAGGGATTCCGCTGGGTTGAAAAAGAGGGGGATTATCCTTTAGAAAGTTTCGCTATTCCACCCCTAGAGAAGGTGTTAAGGAGTGGAAAACTCCAACATGGGTGTGGCGGGGAAAGCGTTCGGATAGAACCTCATGCTATGGTGGCTGGTTCCGGGTTGGATATGTCCGTCCCTCTTTGAATAACCTTATGTTAGTCATGGAAAATTATTGATTGAGGGGATCAAAAAATAGTGGGGTGAAGAGGTTGTTTCACTATGATGAAACAGGCAATATAAGCCGTTCATTAAGTTTGACCCTAAACAGCTTGTGAATCATGCGGAAAGTAGGCTGTTGATGATATAGATTGTTGAAATTTTGAGAGGCATAGAGAAAGTGGAGCTAACAGGCGCAGAAATCATAACCAGGTTCCTTCAGGATGAAGGGGTGGAGTATGTCTTTGGGTACCCCGGTGGTGCGGTGCTCCATATCTATGATGCGATCTACCGACAAGACGCGGTTAAGCATGTTTTGGCTCGCCATGAGCAGGGGGCGGTTCATGCCGCAGATGGTTATGCCCGCTCTAGTAACAAACCGGGTGTTGTCTTGGTTACCTCAGGTCCAGGGGCCACCAATGCGGTCACAGGAATTGCAACGGCTTATATGGACTCTGTGCCGTTGGTGGTTATTACTGGGCAGGTGCCCAAGCCACTGATTGGCAATGACGCCTTCCAGGAAGTGGATACGGTTGGCATTACCCGCTCCTGTGTGAAGCACAATTTCCTGGTGACCGATGTTGAGGACCTTGCAGAGACGCTGAAGAAGGCCTTCACCATCTCCAGCACCGGTCGTCCTGGTCCCGTGGTGGTGGATATTCCAAAAGATATTACTGGCTTCCGCACCCATTATGAATTCCCCAATAGTGTGGAGATCCGCTCTTACCAGCCGCCCATTGAGGCGCCATCGGATCAGTTGCGTCAGGCACTGACGATGATTGAAGCCTCTGAGCGCCCAGTGCTCTACACCGGTGGCGGCATTATTTTGGCAGATGCAGCGGGGGAGCTCACGGAGTTCGCTCACCGTATCAAGGCACCGGTCACCAATACCTCCATGGGACTGGGTGGTTTTCCGGCGACTGATTCGCAGTTTATCGGCATGCTCGGCATGCATGGTACTTATGAGGCCAACATGTCGATGCACAATACCGATCTGCTGATTGCGATCGGTGCCCGCTTCGATGATCGGGTGACTGGAAATATCGAGAAATTCTGCCCACAGGCAAAAATCATCCATCTGGATGTCGATCCATCCTCCATCTCTAAGAATGTACAGGTGGATCTGCCACTGGTCGGGGATGTGAAAGTGGTGCTGACGGAGCTGCTCTCCATGATTGGCGCTGGGCCGCTGGGCAACCAGGAGCGTCTCAATGGTTGGTGGTCTGAGATTGAGGAGTGGCGTAAAGAGGATTGCCTCGCCTTTGAGCAGTCGGAGGATATGATCCATCCGCAGGCAGTGATTCAGCAGCTCTACGAAGTGACGCAAGGCGATGCCTATGTCTGTTCCGATGTGGGGCAGCACCAGATGTTTGCCGCCCAGTACTACAAATTTGATAAGCCGCGTCGCTGGATTAACTCTGGTGGCCTGGGCACGATGGGCTTTGGTCTGCCAGCCGCAATGGGCGCGCAGTTTGCGCATCCGGATGCAACGGTCTGTACTATTACTGGAGACGGCAGCATTCAGATGAATATTCAGGAGCTGGCGACCTGTCGTGAATTCGGTCTGCCGATCAAGATCATCAATCTTAATAATGGTTTCCTCGGGATGGTGCGCCAGTGGCAGGAGTTCTTCTATGAGCGCCGCTATGCAGAGGTGACGCTTGAGGCCCAAAATCAGCCCGACTTCGTTAAGTTGGCAGAGGCCTATGGTCATGTTGGGATGCGCATTACCCGTCCAGAGGATGTGCGTGGTGCGTTGGAAGAGGCGATGGCTATGAAGGACAAACTGGTCTTTATGGATTTCATCATCAACCCAGAAGAGAACGTCTATCCCATGGTCCCAGCGGGTGCTGGCCTCAATGAGATGATTCTGGTTTAAGGAGCGGATGAGATGACACAGGCAACAAGACATATTATCTCTCTGCTGCTGGAGAACGAATCGGGAGCACTCTCGCGCGTGGCAGGGCTCTTCTCAGCGCGTGGCTACAACATTGAAACCTTGACCGTGGCGCCAACCAACGATCCCACTTTGTCACGAATGACAATCGTCACCTCTGGCACAGAGGCGATTATCGAGCAGATCAATAAGCAGCTCGACAAATTGATTGATGTGGTGCGACTGGTTGATCTGACCGAGGGCGCCCATATTGAGCGTGAGCTGGTGATGATCAAGCTTGATACCTCTGGACTGGATTGTGATCAAGTACGCCAAGTGATTGCGGATCACGAGGCTGATATTGTCGATGAGCGTGAAGAGACCTGTGTGATCGAGCTGCTGGGCAATAGTCAGAAGATTAATGCACTGGTGGCGGCGATGGATCAGTTCAAGCTGATGGAGGTGGTCCGCTCCGGGGTCTCCAGTATCGCGCGTGGCCGAGAGGCGCTACGGATCTGATCTATAGGCGCCCTATATCTATACATCCCATCTTTTCTGAGGGATAATCGCGCGCTTGCTGTTTTTTGTAATTGAATTAATTTTAGGAAATCGAAGATGAGTATTAACGTTTATTATGACAAGGATGCCGACCTCTCCATTATCAAGGGGATGAAGGTTGCCATTATTGGTTATGGGTCTCAGGGAAATGCGCACGCAAACAACCTGAAAGATTCTGGTGTAGACGTTACAGTGGGTCTTCGTTCCGGTTCTGCTTCTGCAGCCAAGGCTGAGGCCTCTGGGCTGACTGTGAAGAGCGTCCCTGAGGCGGTTGCTGCTGCTGATCTAGTGATGATTCTGACGCCAGACGAGTTCCAGTCACAGCTTTACAAAAATGAAGTGGAGCCTTCGCTGAAAGAGGGCGCGACGCTAGCTTTCGCACACGGTTTCGCAATCCACTACAACCAGGTCGTTCCTCGTGAAGACCTGAACGTCATCATGGTTGCGCCTAAAGCGCCAGGCCACACTGTACGTAATGAATTCGTGAAGGGCGGTGGTATCCCTGATCTGATCGCAATCGAGCAGGATGCGAGTGGTAAGGCAAAAGAGATCGCTCTCTCTTATGCTTCAGCGATTGGCGGTGGCCGTAGCGGCATCATCGAGACTACCTTCAAGGACGAGACCGAGACGGATCTGTTCGGTGAGCAGGCGGTCCTCTGTGGTGGTGCGGTTGAGCTGGTCAAGGCCGGTTTCGAGACCTTGGTTGAGGGTGGTTATGCTCCAGAGATGGCCTACTTCGAGTGTCTGCATGAGCTGAAGCTCATCGTTGATCTGATGTATGAGGGTGGTATCGCTAACATGAACTACTCCATCTCCAATAATGCAGAGTATGGTGAGTACGTCACGGGTCCTCAGGTGATCAATGACGAGAGTCGCTGGGCGATGCGTGAGGCTCTGGAAAACATTCAGAATGGTGAGTATGCCAAGCGCTTCATTCTTGAGGGTATGTCTAACTACCCAGAGATGACAGCACATCGTCGCAACAATGCAGCGCACCAGATTGAGGTGGTGGGTGAGCAGCTACGTTCGATGATGCCATGGATCAGTGCCAACAAGATTGTTGATAAGTCCAAAAACTAACCGGCTCGACGACCGAACAAAAAAAACGCCAGCACTGATTGAACCGGTGCTGGCGTTTTTGCATTGTGAGTTCAGAATATTATGGTGATAATAGAGAGATGAATCAGGAGACCAAACAGCAACGTAGAAAGGGGATCTATCTGCTCCCCAATCTATTCACCACGGCTGCGCTGTTTGCGGGGTTTTATGCAATCATTGCGGCCATCAAGGGGGAGTTCTCCAGTGCCGCAACCGCGATCTTTATCGCGATGATCCTGGATGGGTTGGATGGCAGAGTTGCGCGGATGACCAACACTGAGAGCGAATTCGGGGCACAGTACGATAGTCTGTCCGATATGCTCTCATTCGGCATGGCACCGGCACTAGTGGTCTATCTCTGGGCACTCTCCACGCTAGGCAAATTGGGATGGCTTGCAGCCTTTGTCTATACAGCAGGTGCGGCGCTTCGACTGGCCCGTTTCAATACTCAAGTTGGGATTGCCGATAAGCGTTATTTTCAAGGCTTGCCGAGTCCGGCATCGGCTGCAGTGATTGCTGGATTGGTTTGGGTCTCTGTGGGACACGGTTATGTGGGGTCTGAGTTGACCACGCAATTTCGAGTAGTGGCAGCACTGATGACCATGATGGTGGGGGTATTGATGGTGAGTAATATCCGCTACCACAGCTTCAAGGAGTTGAATCTTCGAAATCGCATCCCCTTCGTGACCATGTTGGCGGTGGTTGCTGTGATGGTGCTGATCTCGGTGGATCCTCCACAGGTACTTTTTGGCACTTTCCTGATCTATACCATTTGGGGACCGATCTTCAATTTGGTGGCGTTGAGAAAACGACGTGCCCAGCGCCTGAACAGAGAACAACATTCCACTGAACACAATGACAACCAAACAGGGAAAACCAGCTATGAGTAGTGCAGACCAGTTGATCATCTTCGATACTACGTTGCGTGATGGGGAGCAGAGTCCTGGCGCCTCAATGAATATGGATGAGAAGCTACGTATTGCTCGTGCGCTGGAAAAGATGAAGGTTGATGTGATTGAGGCAGGCTTCCCAATTGCTAGTCCAGGAGATTTTGAGTCGGTGAAGGCGGTGGCCAGTGTGATTAAAGAGAGTACGGTCTGCGGCCTTGCTCGTGCGTTGCCGAAGGATATTGAGACGGCTGGTGAGGCGTTGAAGCCTGCAGCGCGTGGGCGTATTCATACCTTTATCGCGACATCGCCCATCCACATGGAGAAGAAGTTGCGGATGTCTCCCGATGATGTGGTGGAGCAGGCCGTCAAGGCGGTGCAGTGGGCACGCAATCATACCGATGATGTTGAGTTCTCTCCGGAGGATGCGGGCCGTTCGGAGCCTGACTTCCTCTGCCGAATCCTGGAGGCGGTGATTGATGCTGGGGCGACCACGCTCAATATTCCCGACACGGTTGGATATAACCTGCCACACCAATTTGGTGGACTGATTGGAGAGTTGATTGAGCGCATTCCCAACTCAGACAAGGCGATCTTCTCGGTCCACTGTCACAACGATCTGGGGTTGGCGGTGGCTAACTCACTCTCTGCGGTCTTGAATGGGGCGCGTCAGGTGGAGTGTACGATCAATGGCCTGGGGGAGCGCGCTGGTAACGCCTCGCTGGAAGAGGTGGTGATGGCGGTACGGACCCGCCAAGATCAATTCAGCTGTGATACCCGTCTCGATACAACACAGATTGTCCCTTGCTCCCGGTTGGTTTCCGGCATTACCGGATTCCCGGTACAGCCCAACAAGGCGGTGGTCGGTGCCAATGCCTTCGCGCATGAGTCCGGGATCCATCAGGATGGTGTACTGAAGCAGCGTGAGACCTACGAGATCATGCGCGCCGAGGATGTGGGGTGGAGTGCCAACCGCATGGTGATGGGAAAACACTCGGGCCGCAACGCCTTCAAGACCCGATTGGAAGATCTGGGGGTCGAGTTTGATTCGCAGGAGGAGCTGAACGAAGCCTTTGCTCGCTTCAAGGATCTCGCCGACAAGAAACATGAGATCTATGATGAGGATCTGCTGGCGCTGGTCAATGAGACGCAGTGGTGCGCGGATGAGTGCTATCGTCTGGTATCAGTACGGGTCTGTTCCGAGACCGGTGAAACCCCACAGGCTGAGGTAACGCTGATGATGGATGGCGAGGAGCGGACTGCCGAGGCGGAGGGGGCAGGGCCGGTCGATGCGGTCTTCTGCGCCATTGAGTCCCTGGTTAAGAGTCAGGCCAAGCTCGATCTCTACTCGGTCAACAGCATCACCGAAGGCACGGATGCGCAGGGTGATGTCACTGTTCGTCTGGAGAAAGATGGTGCGATGATCAATGGGCAGGGGGCCGATACCGATATTGTCATCGCCTCTGCCAAGGCCTATATCGATGCGCTCAATCGGGTGGTGCAACCAGAGAGCCGCCAGCATCCCCAGTTGTAAATTGGGTGTGAGTAGTCTCTTTATCTTTGCGGAGCTGTTTCTGATTCTGGCACTAGTGGGCTGGGTGGTCTGGATGATTCGACGTTGATGCAGCCCTCTTATCACCTCCAGACAATGGGCATCCAGCAGTGGGTGCGTCGTGATCTAGAAGCGGCTGTTGAAACCGAACAGTCTGATGAACTGTTTCGTCATCATCTGGAGCGCTCTACTGGGGCGGTCGCGCCTTTGTTGTTGGTTGCGGGTAGCCTGAGTCCTTCTGAGCAACAATTGCTGGAGCGAATGATGAGGTCGATTGATCTGTCCGTCTCGGACCTCTATCAGATGGTTGTTGCAGAGCCGGTACTGCTGTCGCAGGCAGCTTTTTCTGACTGGTTAGGTGAGCAGATAGTAGAACTCTCTCCACAGGGCGTTCTTCAGTTGGGCGGTTCACCACTGCAGCAGGCCGATGTCATCGCAATCCCTCATCCTGCACAACTGCTTGCCCATCCAGAAGAGAAGCGGCAAGCGTGGCAGGGTCTGAAACAGTTACATCAGCAGCTCTCTGAGAGGTAGAAACTGTGGAGGGGGTGGTTGTTCGGGCGATGACAGAGGCAGATTTTCCCGCAGTGCTGGCCATTGAAGAAGTGGCCTATCCATTTCCGTGGTCTCGCCAGATCTTTGTCGACTCGATGGAGGCAGGTACTCTGTTGGTGGTGATGGAGCGGGCAGGCGAGGTGGTTGGATATGGGGTCCAGTCCAATGTCGCGGGCGAATCACAATTGCTGAATCTTGCAGTGCATCCACAATTTCAGGGGAAAGGGTTGGGGCGTTATCTGCTGCAGTGGCTCATTCAGAGGGCTACAGAGGCCGATTCAGAGATGATGTTCCTCGAGGTGCGGCTCTCCAATCGCAAGGCTCAACAACTCTATCTAGATCTTGGGTTTAATGAGATTGGTATGCGCAAGTCCTATTACCGCGTCAAAGAGGGGCAACGAGAGGATGCGCTGATCTTTGCGTTACAAATTTTTTCAGGGTCGTTACCGTTTTAGCTCATCTGAGAGGTGAGGTGCAATGCCCTGGTGGATGGCGCGTTGCACATCAAGCCCACCAGCGATGATGTTTCCACTCTCGAGAAAGGTGTCCCCTCCAGAGAAGTCGGTGCAGAAGCCGCCTGCCTCAGAGACCAGTAGTGCCCCGGCAGCCATGTCCCAGGGGTTGAGTGCGATCTCCCAGAACCCGTCGAGTCGACCGGCAGCAACGTAGGCAAGGTCAATGGCAGCAGAGCCCGCGCGGCGGATTCCCGCACTATCGGGGAAGAGGGCACGGAAAGTATCCAGATAGACATCTAGGTGTTGCTGCTCCTTGAATGGGAAGCCTGTTCCCAAAAGCGCACCATCCAACCCCTTGCGGCTAGTGACTCGAAGCCGTCGATTGTTGAGCATGGCACCGTCCCCTTTGCTGGCGGTAAACAGCTCATCTCTCAATGGGTCATAGACCACGCCATGGAGTAGCTCTCCATTGAATGCCAATGCAATCGATACAGAAAAAACCGGAAATCCGTAGAGATAGTTGGTGGTGCCATCGAGTGGGTCGATGATCCACTGGTACTCATTCCCCTCTAGTGAGCCATTCTCCTCTGCCAGAATCGAGTGTTTGGGGTAGGCCTGACGCAGGATTTGGATGATCTCTGCCTCTGCTTTGCGATCCACATCGGAGACAAAATCGTTCTTGTCCTTGGTTTGAATCTTCAGGGTGTCGAGTCGATCCATAGAGCGGAGGATCACAGAGCCGGCACGGCGGGCCGCCTTGACGGCAGTATTGAGCATCGGGTTCATCGCAGTGGCCTTGACGGTCGTTGGAAAGGGGGGAATTCTACTGGAGACGTTTGGGGACTGCCAGTGAGTTCGAGTGAATTGGAATCAGCTGTTAGAATGCGCATTTTTTCAGATCAACCAATTTATCAATTGGGTAGAGACATAATGAATGTAAAGTTTGTGCTGGTGGAGACCTCCCACCCTGGAAATATCGGTGCAGCCGCTCGGGCAATGAAGAATATGTCGCTGCAGCAGATTGCGCTGGTGCGGCCCAAGCAGTTTCCTCATGCGGAGGCGACCGCGCGGGCTTCGGGGGCGGATGACCTGTTGATGAACGCAACTGTGCATGAGACGCTGGATGAGGCCCTCGAAGGGGTATCGCTGGTGATTGGCACCACGGCAAGGCCCCGTTCACTCTATCTTCCAGAGCTGGATCCGAGAGGATGTGCAGAGCGTATTGCTGCAGAGTCTGAACAGGGGGAAGTGGCTGTGCTGTTTGGCCGGGAGGATTCAGGGCTGAGCAATGAGGAGTTGGATCGCTGCAATCTGTTGATGCGCATCCCGACCAATCCTGACTACTCCTCGCTTAATTTGGGTGCTGCAGTGCAGGTGCTTGCCTATGAACTAAGTATGACGGCTGGACCGGTGGAGATGAAGCGACCGGTTGGAGGGGGGGAGCGCCGCTATCCTCTGGCCAGTGCGGAGGAGATGGAGGGGCTCTATCGACATCTTGAGGAGACCATCATTGCGACCGGGTTTCTTGACCCAGATAACCCAAGACAGGTGATGCGGCGCCTGCGACGACTCTATAATCGTGCTGAGGTGGATCGAAATGAGGTCAACATTCTGCGCGGCATTCTTACATCAGTACAAGAGCAGATCCGCAAGGTATAATACCCCTTCATTTTTCTCAGTTACTTTTGCTTTTCAGAATCGACCATGATTGACCATATTCGAGAAGACATTCAGTGTGTATTTGATCGAGATCCCTCGGCGCGCAGCACCTTTGAAGTGGTGACCACGCAGCCAGGGGTTTTTGCAGTGATTGTGCACCGCATGAACCACTGGTTGTGGAATCGGGGATTGAAATGGTTAGCCCGGTGGCTGGCCACCTTTGTGCGCTGGGTGACGGGGGTAGAGATCCATCCTGCGGCTGAGATTGGGCGTCGTTTTTTTATCGATCATGGCATGGGGGTTGTGATTGGAGAGACCACTCATATAGGAGACGATTGCACGCTCTATCACGGGGTGACACTGGGGGGCACTAGCTGGAATCAAGGCAAGCGCCACCCTACGTTAGGTAACAATGTGGTGATTGGGGCGGGAGCCAAGGTGCTAGGACCTATCGAGCTGGAGGAGGGCGCACGTGTAGGCTCTAACTCTGTGGTGGTGAAGGATGTACCGAGTGGTGCAACAGTGGTCGGCATTCCTGCGCGGATTATCCAACGTAAGCGCTCAATCGATCCACAGGTCAAAGCGTTTGCTGAGAAGATTGGGTTTGATGCCTATGGTGCCTCTAGTGAGATGCCTGATCCGGTGGCTAATGCGATCAATTGCATTCTGGACCATGTTCATGCGATGGACTCGCAGATGGAGCAGATGTGTGAGGCAATCAAGCAGATTGGTGGTGAGGTTGAGGGGGTTGATCTGCCTGAAATTAGTGTCTCCTGTGCAATTCGCAAGCAGGATTGTGATGAAAATTGTGAGAATGAGAACTGTTCCGTGCAGGTTGATCCGCCCAGTTTTTCAGTCAATAAAGTGGATTGAAAAATAAACTTGACCTTTTTGGTTGGTTAAAGCAGTATAACCATACTGAATTTCTGGGTTATTATCCGGAGTAACAAGGACCAAGAGTTAGGACGAGGGGATTTTATGCGACTCACAACCAAAGGGCGGTATGCGGTGACGGCGATGTTGGACCTGGCGATCAATCAGAACCGGGGGCCGATTACACTCTCCGAGATATCGGGCCGACAAGAGATCTCTCTCTCCTATCTGGAGCAGCTCTTTTCTAAACTGAGAAAGCAGGGGCTGGTCAAGAGTTCACGTGGCCCCGGAGGCGGCTATCAGCTGGCTATGGTTGCTGATGAGATATCTATCTCTGAGATTATCACGGCGGTGGATGAGTCGATTGATGCGCGGCGTTGCCAAGGCGATGGAAACTGCCAAGGGGATCACAGCTGTCTGACGCATGACCTCTGGACTGAATTGAGTGGACAGATTCATGAGTTCCTTGAGTCGATTACTCTTGGAAAACTGATGAAAAGCAAGCAGGTTAACGATTCGACTCGCCGCTGTCAGAATCACTCCGACCAGCAGGTCGCGGTTGCCTAAGATATCTCTTTTGAGCTGGAACGGAATCCATCATGCTCTATCTCGACTGCAATGCAACAACGCCGCTCGATCCGCGCGTCATGCAGGCGATGGAGCCTTACTGGATCGAGCAGAGCGCTAATCCCTCCTCTTCCCATCGCAGTGGTCGCGCTGCACGGGCCGCACTGGAACGGGCCAGGGAAGAAGTTGCCGAGTTGGTTCATGCACCGGCCAAGCAGGTTATCTTTACCAGTGGCGGGACGGAGGCCAACCATTTGGCTATTCAAGGGATGGCGCAATCGATGACTGAGGTTGGATGGATGGCTGTGGGCGCGACTGAGCACCCCAGCCTTCATGCTGCAGTACAGATGATGGAGCGCCAAGGGTGGCAAGCTCATACGCTCGAAGTGGATCACAATGGTGTAATTACGGAGGGTTCACTACAGTGGGTACATCAATATCGCCCGCAGCTGATTTCCCTCATGTTGGCCAATAATGAGACTGGGGTGATTCAGCCACTACAAGAGTTGGTTGCAACGGCCCGCGAAGTGGGTGCCAAGGTGCATGTTGATGCAACCCAGGCAGCAGGCAAGATCGAAGTTAATTTCAACGCGCTAGGTGTAGATTGCATGACGATCTCTGCACATAAGCTCTATGGCCCTAAAGGGGTTGGAGCGCTGGTCGTCTCACCCTCCCTGTCGCTCACTCCACAGCTTGGGGGGGGAGGACAAGAGTTGCGACGCCGCGCAGGAACGGAAAACGTCCCAGCGATTGTTGGTTTTGGAGTGGCTGCGGCCATCGCCTCGAGTGAGCTAGAGAAGGTGAGGCACCAACTCCAAGAGATGCGTCAGCAGTTAGAGCAGGGGTTGCAGCAGATTCAGGGCGTAGAGATTGTTGCCCAAGAGGCTGAGCGGCTCCCCAATACAGTGATGTTACTGGTTGCGGGTATGGAGGGGGAGACGCTGTTGATGCAGCTCGACCAAAAGGGGGTTGCAGTCTCCAGCGGTTCTGCCTGTCAGGCGGGCAAGAGTGGCCCTAATCCGGTGCTGCGCGCGATGGGTGTGGATGAGCAGATGGGGCGTAATGCAATCCGCATCAGCCTCTGTCGCCACACCACAGAAGAGCAGATTGAACAGTTTTTGATGACTTTGAAAGAGACACTTGCCCCACAGTCCGCAGTGATGCGACAGGCGGTGTGGGGATAGGGAAATGTTCCCGTTTTTGGGGAACCGGAGATGGTGTAACATTAGCAATTAATCATGGAGCGGTAAGTAAGCGCGCTCCATAAAACCGTTACGATATAAGGCAAAACGATGACAGAGACCACTGATCGTCCGATCTATCTGGATAACTCGGCAACCACACCCACCGATCCACGCGTGGTAGAAAAAATGCTGCGTTATCTGACTCCAGATACAAAATTTGGCAACCCGGCATCTCGATCCCATGCTTATGGCTGGGAGGCGGAAGAGGCCGTTGAAGAGGCGCGTGTTGAGGTGGCAAAGTTGATTGGTGCTGACCCCAAGGAGGTGATCTGGACCTCGGGTGCGACCGAGTCGGACAATCTGGCGATCAAAGGTATTGCACACTTCTATCAGAAGAAAGGGAAGCACATCATCACCACGGCGATTGAGCATAAAGCTGTGCTCGATAGTTGTCGACAGCTGGAGCGTGAAGGCTTTGAGATAACCTATCTCGAACCCGAATCCGATGGGTTGATTGATCTGAAAAAGCTTGAAGAGGCGATCCGAGAGGATACGATTCTGATTTCCATCATGCATGTCAATAATGAGATTGGTGTGGTTCAGGACCTGGAAGCGATTGGCAAGCTGGCGCGGTCTCGCAAGATCTTCTTCCACTCCGATGCGGCACAGAGTGCGGGCAAGGTAGAGGTTGATGTCAACAAAATGAATGTTGATCTGATGTCTTTCTCCGCGCATAAAGTTTATGGCCCAAAAGGGGTTGGCGCCCTCTATGTGCGTCGTAAACCGCGGGTCCGTCTGGAGGCACAGATGCACGGTGGTGGTCATGAGCGAGGGATGCGTTCAGGCACTTTGGCGGTACATCAGATTGCAGCGATGGGAGAGGCATTCAGAATTGCGCGTGAAGAGATGGTCTCCGAGACCGAGCGCCTTGAGGCGTTGCGTGACCGCTTCCTCAAGGGAATTGATGGGATGGAAGAGGTCTATGTGAATGGTGATCTAGATCATCGCGTCCCGGGTAATATGAATGTAAGTTTCAATTTTGTTGAGGGAGAGTCGCTGATGATGGCGCTGAGTCGTCTGGCGGTCTCTTCGGGGTCTGCCTGTACCTCAGCGAGCCTGGAGCCCTCTTACGTACTGCGTGCGATCGGGCGTAATGATGAGCTGGCTCATAGCTCGATCCGTTTCACCTTTGGTCGCTTTACGACAGAAGCGGAAGTGGATGAGGCAGTTGCGCTGGTGAAAGAGAAAGTCGACAAGTTACGTGCGCTCTCGCCGCTCTGGGATATGCATAAAGAGGGAATTGACCTCAGTACGGTACAGTGGGCTGCCCACTGATAGAACGAAGAGATACGGAGAAAACCTTATCATGGCCATTACAATGACCGCTCCAGCTGCAGAGCGAGTGAAAGCCTTTCTTGATAATCGGGGAAAAGGGGTTGGGCTGCGCCTGGGTGTGAAGACCTCGGGCTGCTCTGGGATGGCCTACGTGCTGGAGTTTGTGGACGATACGGATGAAGAAGATCAGGTCTTTGAGTGTGATGGAGTAAAGGTGATTGTTGACCCCAAAAGCATGGTCTATCTTGATGGAACCGAGCTGGACTATGGTAAGGAAGGGCTTAACGAGGGGTTTAAGTTCAATAACCCGAATGTGAAAAACAGCTGTGGCTGTGGTGAGAGCTTTACTGTTTAGAAAACTCTCTGTTTTGCAATGGATTTGACCGCCGACTACTTTACCCTGTTTGGGCTACCGCTCGACTACTCCATAGACCGAACAAGGCTCTCTGACCATTATCGTCAGCTGCAGCAGCAGTACCACCCTGATCGATTTGCCAATGCCCCAGAACAGGAGCGACGCCTCTCTTTACAGATGGCCTCAAGGGTGAATGAAGGGAATCGTGTGTTGCGTGACCCGATTGAGCGTGCCCGCTATCTATTGGAACAGTCTGGGGTGGACCTCGGAACTGATGGGGAGACATTGCGTGACGGCGCATTCCTGATGGAGCAGATGGAATTGCGTGAAACCCTGGAGGCGGTGCAGCAGGAGTCTGATCCGGTTGCTGCACTGGAGCAGTTTGTGGAGCAAATGGAGGGGCGAATCCGTGAGCAGGGCGAGTTGTTTGCTGCGCTGTGGCAGCAAGATGGAGAACAAGCCAAACAAGTGACACAACGGATGCAATTTTTTCATCGTCTAGCGCATCAGGCTGAGTCGATGATTGATGACTTGATATAGATTCTTGATAGATTGAAGGGTACCCATCATGGCGTTATTGCAGATCTCTGAACCAGGCCAGTCGGCCGCTCCTCACCAGCACCATCTGGCGGCAGGAATTGATCTTGGAACCACCAATTCATTGGTGGCCTCCGTGCGCAGTGGTGTGGCTGAGACGCTGGAAGACGAGAGTGGTGATTATATTCTTCCCTCCGTGGTACGTTATCGCACAGAGGGAGAGTCTCCAATTGTAGGAGAGGCTGCACGAGTCTCTGCAGCGGAAGATCCGTTCAATACCCTCGCCTCCATCAAACGCATCGTTGGCAAAAGTGCCGAGGAGCTGAGCGCAATCCCTGGCCAGTACCCCTATCGTTTTGCTGAGAGTGAAAGTGCGGTCCCGAAAATTGAGACTGCCGCAGGCGCAGTGACCCCTATTGAGGTCTCTGCTGAGATTCTCAAAGTGTTGCAGCGGCGTGCAGAAGAGACACTTGGCGGTGAGTTGGAAGGTGTTGTGGTCACGGTGCCTGCCTATTTTGATGATGCCCAGCGCCAGGCAACGAAGGATGCGGCAAAAGTAGCGGGGCTCCATGTGTTACGTCTGCTCAATGAGCCTACTGCGGCGGCGGTTGCCTATGGTCTTGATCGTCAGCCCGAGGGGATTCACGCCATCTATGATTTTGGGGGTGGCACTTTTGATATCTCTATTCTGCGTCTGACCAAAGGGGTATTTGAGGTGCTCTCGACAGGGGGCGATGCAGTGCTGGGTGGTGATGATATGGATCACGCCATTGCACAATGGATGGGAGAGCAGCTTGGCGTAGAGCAGCCACTGGAGCATGATCCAGTGCTGCTTAAGACCCTCTTGCGAGAGGCGCGCCATGCGAAAGAGCAGCTGACAATTGAGGAGCGTGTGGAGCTCTCTCTGCAGATTGGTGATCGCCAATGGCAAGGCATATTTACACTGGAGCAGCTCAATACGCTGATTGCCCCAGTGGTGCAGAAGACCTTGCGTATTGTGCGTCGTGCTCTGCGGGATGCCAATCTTGATAAAGAGGAGGTCTCTGAGGTGGTGTTGGTGGGGGGATCAACCCGTGTACCGCTAGTGCAGCAACAGGTTCAGGCATTCTTTGGTCGTGCCCCATTGGATGGAATTGACCCAGAGCGAGTGGTGGCGATTGGGGCCGCGATTCAGGCTGATATTCTGGTTGGGAATAAGAAGGATGGCGAACTACTACTGCTTGACGTCACTCCGCTCTCGCTGGGGTTGGAGATCATGGGGGGGATGAGTGAGGTGGTGATCCCGCGCAATACCACTATTCCGGTAGCGCGAGCACAGGAGTTCACCACCTTCAAGGACGGACAGACGGCGATGTCGATTCATGTGGTGCAAGGGGAGCGAGAGATGGTGGAGGATAATCGTTCGCTGGCCCGTTTTGAACTGCGTGGAATTCCACCGATGGTGGCTGGTGCGGCCCGGATTCGAGTCACTTTTCAGGTTGATGCCGATGGGTTGCTTTCAGTTTCTTCCCAAGAGGAGACCAGTGGTCTACAGGCGGAGATTACGGTCAAACCCTCTTATGGATTGAGTGATGGTGAGGTGGAGGGGATGCTGAAGGACTCCTACAAATATGCTGAATCGGATCGTGATGCACGGATGCTACGCGAGCAGCAGGTGGAGGCGAAGCGCACCATTGAGGCGATGGAGGCGGCGCTAGCAAAGGATGGTGAGGTGCTCCTGAATGCAGAGGAGATGGCGCAATTGCGACAAATGATTGAGCAGTTGCGAAGTGTGGCAGAGGGAGAAGATGCTCGTGCCATAGAGAAGAAAATTGAGACGGTCAATCGAGAGAGTGAATTCTATGCGGCGCGGCGAATGGATCAGTCGGTACAGCAGGCTCTCTCGGGTAAGAATGTCGAGGAAATTAACCCATGACTCAGATTGTAATCCTTCCCCATGAAGAGCTCTGTCCTGAAGGGGCAGTAGTTGAGGCAGAACCCGGTACCTCGATTCTGGATGCCATGCTGGAGCATGATATTCATCTTGAGCACGCCTGTGAGAAGAGCTGTGCTTGTACAACCTGTCACTGTTATGTGCGTGAGGGCTTTGACTCCATTGAGGAGAGTGATGAGGTTGAGGATGATCTGTTGGATAAGGCGTGGGGGCTGGACCCGGATTCACGTCTTGGCTGTCAGGCGCTGGTTTCTGATGAGGACCTGGTTGTGGAAATTCCTAAATACACCATCAATATGGTTTCCGAGAACCATTGAGGAGTAGTGCTGCCATGGATCTGCGTTGGACAGACGTACTGGATATCGCAATTGAGCTGGATGAGACTTACCCAGATCTCGATCCAATCACTATTAACTTTCTCGATTTGCGTAACAAAGCGGTCGCGCTGGAAGGGTTTTCTGATGACCCGGATCGTGGAGGAGAGAAGGTGCTGGAGGCCATTCAGATGGCCTGGATTGAAGAGCGAGAGTGAGGCGTCAGAATTGATGACGCTGGCATAGATGATGCTTGTATAGTGTTAGTAACACAAAAGTGTTATTTTTATGGCGAAGGATGAAGAATCTGTTTCACTATAAATCATCTAGATAGAACAATCTGTTCAAGGATTGATTGAATTGTTCAGGAGATGGCATCAATGAAGATTTTGAAAAGGCTGGTTGAGTGGGTTGAAGATGAGTGGCTCCGCTTTCTTCTATGGTTTCTTTTTGGATTGGTCGTGCTGCCGATGCTGCTGTCACGATTTACCAGCTGGATCAACCTTGATCAATTTTACCAAGGGCTGACGCCAGGCCAATTTGACCTCTCTATGCTGCTGTTGGTACTCGTGCCTTATCTCTTCTACTCGTCCTATCGAATGGTTCATACCCACTGGTGTCCCAACGTTTAATTGAATAAATTCAATTGGTTACTGTTTTCAGGG
>CAZKCT010000012.1:0-4206 GCA_964551545.1 uncultured Piscirickettsiaceae bacterium
TCTAACTGATCCAGCAACGCCTCAAATTCATCATCAGTGATCTCTTCATCACTCTGAGCTGCCGCCTCCACATCAAATAGCGGCTCTTTCTCTGCCACGACTTCTGCTTCAGTTGCCTCATTGGTTGCCGCCACAGCAGCATCCGGGTTGATCATCGCCTCTAGCTGCTGGACAATCTCAGCTGGCGCATCATGAGGTTCTTCGCCTGAATGCAACGCATCAAACATTGCATTGAGTTCATCCACCGCTGCCAGAATCGGGCCCATCACCGACTGGGTCAGTTCCAGCCGCCCTTCACGCGCCAACCCCATCAGATCCTCGGAGCGATGACAGAGGGTAACAATCGGGGTCAGCTCAAGAAATCCGGCGCCCCCTTTGATGGTATGAAATGCTCGAAAAACAGAATTCAATACCTCTGGATCATCCGGATTGTTCTCCAGCTCCACCAGCTGCTCATTGAGAGACTCCAGCAGCTCTTCTGCCTCTTGCAGAAAGTCCTGAAAAATATCGCTGTCTGGATCAAAACCCATTATCTATCCCTTCTCCTAAAACCCCAAGCTGGAGAGCAACTCGTCAACCTCGTCCTGGCTACGAACCACACCAGAATCTTTCAGCCCCGGCACAACAGGACCATGCGCCTTACGATTCATCTCCACTGCCATCTCCGACTCTTCGTCCACACCGGAGAGTCGAATCAACTCGACCAGACTATCTTCCAGACGCCCAATGACATCCACCACACGGTGGATAATCTGCCCGCTCAAGTCCTGAAAACTCTGCGCCATCATTACCTCCGTCAGGCGCGCATGGACCTTCTCTGAATTGATCGCCGCGATCGACATAAACTCCGTAATATCGTCACTCAGTTCTCGGAACTGCTCCACATCCATCTCTCGATTGCGAAAACGGTCCCACCCATCAGCTATCTTATCGGCACCATCAACAATCCCCTTAGCCAGCGGGGCACTCTCTTCAACCGCAGCAAGGCTATCATTGGCAGCCCCCTCCATCAGATCCACCGCATGGTGGAGACGGGTACGGATGTCAGTAAACTCTTTTCCGGTCACCCCCGATGACCCTAGATCACTCTTAAATTGCTCTACAGAATCATGCAGTTGGCGAGTCAACTGACCAACCTGCTGGTAGATCATCTGGTCTCGGCCATCCATTGCCTCCTCCACAGCCTGGTTGGCCTCATTCACTGCCCCTTGCTCAAGCAGCTCAACCAGGTGTCGGGCCTGCTCCAGCGAGATCAGAGGATTTGAGTCTGTCATGGTTGCTATCCCTCAATACGAGCAAAGATCTTCTCGATCTTCTCGTTCAAGGTTCCCGCAGTAAATGGCTTGACCACATAACCATTGATGCCTGCCTTGGCGGCCTCGATAATCTGTGATTTCTTGGCCTCCGCCGTGACCATCAGGATGGGGGTATGCTTCAGGTCTGGATCGCTGCGCACATGCTTGACCAGGTCCAGCCCCGACATCCCTGGCATATTCCAGTCAGTCACCAGAAAGTCGATGGTTCCACTCCTCATGATCGGCAGTGCAGTCTTGCCATCGTCTGCCTCTTCCAGATTGGTAAAGCCAAGCTCTCCCAGCAGGTTTTTGACAATTCGACGCATGGTTGCGAAATCATCAACAACCAGAATTTTCATCCCTTTATCCATTGCTCTTTTCCACTTTGCCTAATTTTAGACCCAATCTTTCATTCTTCCACGCAGGCGGGTCATCGCCTGACCATGAATCTGCGAGACTCGCGATTCACTCACCCCCAAAACCTCACCAATTTCCCGCAGGTTCAGCTCTTCTTGATAATAGAGCGCCATCACCAACTTCTCACGATCTGGCAGTCGTCCAATCTCTCTGGCCAGACTATCCCGGAATCCATCATCCGAAAGCGCCTCGAGTGGCCCCAACCGCTTGTCTTCAACATTGGTCCCTCCGGCATGCTCCTCCTCCAACAAATCAAGGGAGAAGAAGTAAGTCATGTTGGAGTCACGAATAATCTTGGAGTACTCGTCGACCGATATCCCCATCTCTTCGGCCACATCATGATCTGCCGTTGAGCGTCCACGCTGCTCCAGACGGTTAACCGCATCCATCGCTTCACGACTCTTGCGATGCACAGAGCGTGGGGTCCAATCCCCACGACGCAACTCATCCAACATGGCACCTCGAATGCGGATGGTGGCATAGGTGGTAAATTGCGCCCCTTGTGAGGCATCGTATTTGTTCAGCGCCTCCAGCAGGCCAATCATCCCCGCCTGAAATAGATCATCAATCTGCACACAGGAGGGCAGACGTGCAGAGAGGTGGTGGGCCAACCGCTTGACAAGCGCCATGTGCTCGGTGAGCTGCTGTTCCAGCTCCCCTTTCTGCACTGTGGCGTATGCGGCATGCCCCTTCATAAGATCCTATCCTGCGGCCTCGTGTTGCAGCAGCCGCTCAACAAAGAATTCAAGATAGCCGCCCGCATGGCCCGGCATTGGCCACTGCTCCACGGCAGAGGCTAGTTGTTGGAATGAGCGTGCCGATGGACTATTGGGATCAGATTCACAGACCGCGTTCTGCTTCTGCACCGCACGTCGTAGCGTCTGATCAAAGGGGACACTTCCCATGTAGTCGAGAGTGACATCGAGGAAACGCTCTGCGACCAGAGACATCTTCTTGAAGAGGATGCGACCATGCGCCTCACTCTCCACCATATTGGTTAGCACATGGAAGCGCTCAACACTGTAGTCACGACTCAGCACCTTGATCAGCGCATAGGCGTCGGTGATCGATGAGGGTTCATCACAGACCACAACCACCACCTCATGTACCGCGCGGCTGAAACTGATCACGCTATCAGAGATTCCTGCAGCGACATCGACCAGCATGATATCGACTGGATGTTGCAGCTCACCAAAAGCACGAATCAACCCGGCATTCTCTACCGGGGTCAGCTCCGCCATCCGTTTCACTCCGGAGGTTGCCGGTACCACCCGAACTCCGGCAGGGCCTGCAAGCAGAATCTCATCCAGTGTTTTCTCACCATTCAACACATGAGAAATATTATGCTGAGCGTGAAGCCCCAACACCACATCCACGTTCGCCAATCCGAGATCTGCGTCCATCAACAGTACATTGTGGCCTTTGCGCGCCAGTGATACCGAAAGATTGACTGAGACATTGGTCTTTCCAACACCGCCCTTTCCACTGGTGACCGCGACCACCTTGACCGGCTTTTGCTGACTACCCATCGTCTTTATTCCCTGCGCCTGATTCATTCGTCTGTTTCATCCTTCTCGGTCTATCCAACGATATGGAGATGACGTTGCCCCTGAAATTCAGCAGCCACGGCATGGTTCTCTGCCACACGTTTCTGGCTCACCAGTCGATCCACCAGATCGCTGCCTCGTGCCACCTGCAAATCTTCTGGCACCCGCTGCCCATCCCCCAGATAGTGGAGCGGCAGGTGGTGGCGCAACAGCACACTCAGTGCCGGTCCCAGCGCTCCACCCTCATCCAGCTTGGAGAGGATCGCACCCTTGAGGTCAATTCGATTAAAGATGGAGACCGCCTCATTGAGCGCACTCTCCTGTGCATTGGCCGCAATCACCAGATAGGGATCAATATTGATCTCCCCCGTACGCAACAGCGCCAACTGCTCAAGCAGATGCATGTCACGCTGACTCAGCCCTGCGGTATCGACGATCACCAGATCTCGATCCGTCAACCCTTTCAGGGTATCGTGCAACTCGCTCACCTCGGAGACCGCACAGACTGGCACCCCAATCAACTGCCCGAAGGCCCGCAACTGCTCCTGCGCACCAATGCGATAGGAGTCAGTCGTGACCAGCGCAACCCGATCCGTGCCATTACGCAACGCATAACGGGCCGCCAGCTTGGCCGCCATGGTAGTTTTTCCAACACCGGTCGGTCCAACCAGTGCAATCACACCGCCACGCTGCAAGATATGATCTTCTCCCATAGGCAGAGTAGCCTCCATCCAGCCCAGCGCCTTACGCCAATGCTGATCAGGCTCCTCCTCAGCCACCGCCTCCCATATCTGCTGACAGACGTCCTGTGCAATCCCGATTTCGGAAAGTCGCTCCAGCAACCACGCCTGTTTGGGATCACCACGCAGCGGGGCCACACGGTTCACCAGTGAGAGGTGCTGCTCCATCATCGTTCGCATCTGCTGCATTTCACTGCGCAGTGCGAC
>CAZKCT010000012.1:4306-7747 GCA_964551545.1 uncultured Piscirickettsiaceae bacterium
AGAGGTGCTGCTCCATCATCGTTCGCATCTGCTGCATTTCACTGCGCAGTGCGACCACCTCGTGAGAGCCAGTTGTCTCATCGGCAACTGCTCCAACACCAGGGTTGATATGCTCCTCTACGGGACGCTGCTGAAACGCCGAAGGGGGAATCCGCTTCGCTGCAGTGGGTGCACGCTCCGCTTCACTCTCCGCCGAAACGGCATCGGGATCCACCGCAGAGACGACCTCTACCCCTCCCTCAACTTTACGTTGAGAGAGAATGACGGCTGCTCCACCCTGTTCACGACGCACCTGCTTCAGGGCCTGTGACATGGTTGGGGCAAAAAATCGGCGCATTTTCATCAGTTATTTCGTTCCATCCACACTATTTATTATTCATTGGGTCAGGAGGCCCCTCCTACATTGGCCACCATACGAATGGAGCGGTCATCCGGCACCTCGGTATAAGAGAGCACTGAAAGATCCGGCAGTGAATGGCGAAACATTCTCGACAACAGCCGTCGAATCGTCGGTGCCACCAGCAAAACTGCGGGGTTTCCCTCCGCCTCCTGCTGCTGAACCGCCTCAATCAGCGACTGATTCATCTGCTCAGCCAATCCCGGTTCCAGTGCGGCGCCTTCTGCCCCATCACCCTGAACCGACTGATGCAATATCTGTTCCAACTTTGGATCCAGGGTAATCACCGGAAGTTCTCCGGAGATTCCTACCAGATCCTGCACGATCGAGCGCCCTAATGCGGTACGCACCGCCATGGTGAGTCCGTCAGGATCTTGACTTTTTGGACCATGCTCCGCCAATGTCTCTGCAATGGTACGCATATCCATGATCGAGACCCCCTCATCCAGCAGGTTTTGCAACACTTTCAGCACCACCACCCACTCGACTGTCTTCGGCACCAGATCCTCAACCAGTTTCGGTGCTCGCTCGGCCAGTCGGTCCAGCAGCTCTTTCACCTCATCAATTCCAAGCAATTCACTGGCATGACCGCGCACAATATCACTCAGGTGAGTCGCCACCACGGTACTGGCATCGACCACGGTATAGCCCAGCGATTGCGCATGGTCCTGATGATCCGCATCAATCCAGATGGCATCCATACCGAAGGTCGGATCCTTGGTGGGCGTCCCCTCCAGCTCACCAAAGACCTGTCCCGGATTGATCGCCAGGTAGTGATCCGGCTTCAGCTCCCCCTCACCCACCGGCACCCCCATCAGACGAATACGATAGCTATTGGGAGAGATATCCAGATTGTCTCGAATATGGACTGGCTGCACCAAAAAGCCAAGCTCTTTGGAGAGCTTGCGCCGCACCCCCTTGATGCGATCAATCATCTCCCCATCCTGATTGACATCCACCATTGGAATCAGGCGGTATCCCACCTCTAGGGTCAACGGATCCACGCTCTCCACATCATCCCAGCCCACATCACGCTCTTGCGGCACCTCGACCTCACGCACCTCTTCCGCTGCAGCCGCCGCAATCTGATCCTGCTGCTTCTTGCGCGAGACCATCCAGGCCGCACCACCCAACACTGCAGCCAACGTCAAAAAGGCGAGATTGGGCATTCCAGGGATCACTCCCAGCAACCCGATAATTCCTCCAGCAACAATCAGTGTCTGTGGACTTCCGAACATCTGTCCAACCACCTGCCCCCCCAGGTCGGCCGCGCCACTAACCCGGGTCACCACAATCGCCGTTGCGGTAGAGAGCACCAGTGCCGGAATCTGTGCCACCAGCCCATCCCCGACCGTCAAAATGATGTAGTTCTCTGCGGCCTGCGCCGCAGTCAGATCATGCTGCGCCATACCAATGGCAAACCCACCAACAATATTGATAAAGAGAATCAGAATGCCGGCGACTGCATCCCCGCGAACAAATTTACTGGCACCATCCATTGAGCCATAGAAGTCGGCCTCGGTGGACACCTCGGCACGCCGGGTCCGTGCCTGCTCCTGATCAATCAACCCTGAATTGAGATCAGCATCGATTGCCATCTGCTTGCCTGGCATCGCATCCAGAGTGAAGCGGGCACTCACCTCAGAGACACGCCCCGCACCCTTGGTCACCACCACGAAGTTAATGATCACCAGAATCATGAAGACCACCAGACCTACGGCAAAGTTGCCCCCAATCACAAAACTGCCAAAGGCCTCGATGACGTTACCCGCCGCATCCCCTCCGCTATGTCCCTCCATCAAGATCACGCGGGTTGAGGCCACATTGAGCGCGAGTCGCATCAACGTCGCCACCAGAATGACGGTTGGGAAAACCGTAAAATCGAGTGGGCGCTGGGCATAGACGGCCGTCATCAACACGATCAGTGCCAACGCAATATTGAAGGTAAAGAAGAGGTCCAGCGCCCAGGGGGCCAATGGGATGATCAACATCGACATGATCATCACCAGCATCACTGGCGCACCAATGCCCTGCTTGGTCACTTTTTTAATGATTTCCAGATCCATGATTTGATTTTACCGGTTCATTCCCTCGGTTGTAACTCTACGCACTATCTTCTGCCTCATTCTCTGGTTTGCCGTTGGCATCGAGCTGATACGCCTCTGGAATCGGCAGGTCTTCCATCACTTCCGGCTCCCCCCCAGAGATCATCTGATCCAGCTGATAGACATAAGCCAGCAGCTGGGCAATCGCCAGATAGAGCTCTTGTGGCACCTCTTGATCAATCTCTGCCGAGAAGTAGAGCGCACGCGCCAATGGCGGCGCCGAAACCATCGGCACCTCATGCTTCTGCGCCACCGTACGAATCTGCGTTGCAATCAGATCGGCTCCCTTCGCCACCACGCGCGGTGCCCCCATCTGATCCTGATCATATTTCAGCGCCACTGCAAAGTGAGTCGGGTTGGTCACCACCACATCGGCCTCTGGCACGGCCTGCATCATCCGCCCCTGCGCCAGCTCCTGCTGTTGTCGACGGATATGCTGTTTAACCTCAGGGCGCCCTTCGGTCTCTTTCATCTCATCCTTCACCTCTTGCAGCGTCATCTTCTGCTGCTTGTTGTGATCATAGAGCTGAAATGGCACATCGATGGCCACCACGGCGATCAACGTGAAAGAGAGAACCAGGAAGAACCAAACCATGGTATTCCCTGCATGCACCATGGCTTGATTCACTGGCTCCTCGCCAAATCCCAAGAAGAGATCAATCTGACTCCAGAGCAATCCTGTTGCCACCGACATCACCAGCACAAATTTCGCCAAGGCCTTGAACAGCTCCACCAGCGTCTTCAGCGAGGCCATTCGCCCCAGCCCCTTGATCGGGTTCAGCTTGTTGATTTTGAAACCCATTGCCTTGGTGCTGAAAGACCACCCACCCAACATTACTGGGGAACCAATTGCAGCAACCAGCATAACAGCCATAAAAGGAAGAAGGAGCCAGATTCCATCCATAAACAGATCGACAAAAAGCCCCATCATTGCATTCA
>CAZKCT010000012.1:7847-31749 GCA_964551545.1 uncultured Piscirickettsiaceae bacterium
AGGAGCCAGATTCCATCCATAAACAGATCGACAAAAAGCCCCATCATTGCATTCACATCATAAAAATAGTGGCGTCCAGGCTGCAGCCCCCGGCTCATCCCCGCCATAATCTGGCGCATCATCTCTCCACCCAGCGTCAGAAATGCCGCTGCAGCGAGCATCAACATCACAAAAGTATTGAGATCTTTTGAGCGTGGAATTTGCCCTTTCTCGCGACTCTCCCGGAGCCGCTTCTCTGTCGGCTGTTCGCTCTTTTCGGTACCGTCCTGATTCTCAGCCATTGCTTACCCTCCCACCAGCCGGAAAGCAAATATGGTTTTGAAGGCACTCTCCATCAGCTCAGTCAGCCGAGGGTAGATCGCCGGAAACGAAATCATCACCAGCCAGAATCCCACCATAATACTGACCGGAAAACCAACCGCAAAGATGTTGAGCTGCGGCGCTGCACGAGTCACCACACCAAAGGAGACATTAATCAGCAGCAGCGTCACGATGATCGGCAGTGCAATCTTCACCCCGCCTACAAAGATCATCTTCCCCCAGGAGGCAATCGACCAGATCGAGTCCGAGGAGAGTGACTGTGCAGAGACTGGCAGTGAGTGAAAGCTCTCCCGCAGCGCATCAATCATCAATAGGTGGCCATTGATGGCAACAAAGACCAGTGTTGCAAACAGTACGTAGAACTGCGCCAAAACCGGCACCTGCACCCCATTATTGGGGTCAATTGCTGTAGCAAAACCCAGCCCCATCGACATCCCCATCGACTGAGCGGCCACGGTATAGGCCGCAAAAATCATATGAACCACAAACCCCATGGCGAAGCCAATCATGAACTGATTGGCAATCTGCAGCACACCGGCCGCAGAAAATGGATCCAGCAACGGCATTGGGGGGAGCACCGGGGCCAATACCGCCGTCAGCACCACGGTCGCCATCAGCCGGATCCGCACCGGTATGGTTCGGGCGGCGAACATAGGGGCAATCACCAACATCCCCGTCACCCGGACAAAAGGCCAGAAATAGAGACCAATCCACTCATTCAATTGTGATGCGGTGACCTCCATTCACGCTACCCAATCAGAAAGGGGATATTTTCATAAAGGCGCCGGGTAAAATCAGTCATTGTCTGCAACATCCAGCTGCCTGCTGACATCAACACAATAATCATGACCGCCAGTTTGGGAATGAAGCTGAGGGTCATCTCATTAATCTGGGTGGCAGCCTGAAAAATACCAATCAACAGACCAATCGCCAACGCGGAGAGCAGCAGTGGTGCCGCAAGCATTACAGCCACCTCCATCGCCTGCTGTCCAATGGTAATTACAGTCTCCGGCGTCATCGTATTCTCCCCTTACCCCACCAGAAAACTGGAGGCCAACGTCCCCAGCACCAGAGTCCACCCATCCACCAAGACAAACAGCATGATCTTGAAGGGGAGCGAAATAATCATCGGTGACAGCATCATCATACCCATCGACATCAGGATACTGGCCACTACGATATCAATAATGAGGAAGGGGACAAAAATCAGGAAGCCAATCTGAAACGCCGTCTTCAATTCACTGGTCATGAAGGCGGGCAGTAATACCGAAAATGGGACATCGGCCTCACTCTCGAAAGACTCCACGCCAGACATCTCCCCAAAGAAAGCGAGATCATCCTCCCGTACCTGCTGCATCATGAAACCACGAAACGGCCCAGAGGCTCGCTCCATTGCCGTCTCCATCGAGATCTCTTCGGCCATCAGTGGCACGACTGACTCCTCATAAGCCTGCTCAAAAATGGGCGCCATAATGAAGAAGGTGAGAAATAGCGCAAGACCAATCAAAATCTGGCTGCTTGGTGTCTGCATTGTCCCCATCGCCTGCCGCAGTAGCGCTAGCACAATAATGATGCGCAGGAATGAGGTCATGGTCATGAAGGCTGCTGGCAATAACGTCAGCAACGTCATCATGATTAAAATTTGCAGACTGAGGGAGTAGGTCCCCCCATCCTCACTCAATGTGATTGCCGGAATTCCGGCTGCGCCCCAGGCCGATGATGCACCAAAAACAAGAAAAGCAGCCATGATGAGCTGCCCGATCCCTCTACTGACGCTTCGTCCCTGAGTCACTATTCTGGCCCTTTCCCTTGCCGTTTATCGAGTATCTTCTGTAACGCTTCCGCAAAAGGGGGCGTACCCCCCTTGCCCTCTTCATCCAGTTCCAACGGCTCCGGAAAGACATGCAGCGTCTGGATCCCTCCTCCCGGTGAGATACCGAGCAACAGGTGGGTACCTCCAGCATCCACCAACAAAATCCGCTCCCTTGCCCCTAGTGAGAGTCCACCCACTGCGCGCAGTTGGCCGCCCAGTGCTGAGCCAAAACGCCCGCTACGACGAAGCAACCAGGCCAGACCAATGATCAACAGCACAACCAGAAGCAGGCTGAAGAAAGTCTGGAACAGCTGCCCCATTCCGAGCGCAGGAGAGGCCACTAGATCCACCTCAACAGGCTCAGCTGCAGCAGACGCAGAGCCTGTAACGAGCAATGTGCCACTCCAAAGCATCAGAAAAAAGGGCGTCAAACGGATCATTTCTTGATCTTACGAATACGCTCTTCTGGTGTAATAACATCAAGCACCCGGATACCAAACTTCTCATTGACCACAACCACCTCACCATGAGCAATCAATGTTCCATTGGCCTTAATATCCAAAGTTTCACCTGCCAGACGATCCAACTCAACCACCGAGCCCTGAGTGAGCTGCAATAGATTACGGATGCTGATATTGGTGGTACCCACCTCCATCGACAACGTGACTGGAACATCCAGCACCACATCCAGGTTGATCTCAGGCCCTCCCTCTCCAGCACCCGCAAAATCCTCCATCGGTGCAGTTGAGGCATCCTCATCTCCGCTCGCAGCCTGCTCCGCAAGGGCATCACCCCAGTCGCCTGCTGCGTCTTCTACGCTCTCTTCATCAGCCATTTCTCAATCCTCTCTACGACCTAATCTTTCACTTCCAAAACCAGATCTGGAAGTTGAACACCCTCTATCACTCGTACCGCCTTGCAACCATCGTGCATCCCCAGACTACCACGCAACACCGGGACATCATCAACCCGCATCAGCACCTTCTCTGGCATCTCAATCGGGATAATGTCACCGGCTTCCATATTCATCACATCCTGCACACTCATCCCAACCTCAGTCAGTTGGCAGGTGGCCTCGACATTCACCCCTTCCACATCTTGATAGAGCGCACGCGCCCAACGGTCATCCACATCACCACTCTCTGTCTGAGTGCCAGATTCCAGCTTCTCACGCACGGGATCGAGCATGGAGTAAGGGATGACCAGGTGCATTTCACCACCCGCGCCCTCCACATCGACCGACATTTCCACAACCACTACCGGATCAGTCGGGCCGACAATATTGGCAAACTGTGGATTAACCTCGGCACCCACTGATTCAAACTCAACCTTCTCTACCATCTCCCAGGCGTTCGCCATATCGGTAAAGAATTGCTCCAGCAGAATACCGATCACCCGATTCTCGACGGTGGTAAATTCACGCCCTTCAATACGGAAAGCATATTTTCCAAGGCCGCCGAAATAGTAATCGACCACCGAGAAGACCAGCTTTGGATCAAAGGTAATCAGCGCTGTCCCTCGGAAAGGCCGCATGCGTACCAAGTTAAGGCTGGTTGGCAAAAAGAGATTGCGCAGATATTCACTGAACTTGATGACATTGATCCCGACCACACCAATCTCAACCGTTTTGCGCAGTAGATTGAAGAGTGTAATCCGGTGGTTTCGTGCAAAGCGCTCCGAAATCATCTCCAGGGTCGGCATGCGACCACGGATGATGCGTTCCTGGGTAGTAAAGTCAAAATTGGAGATATCCCCATCCGCCTTTACGCCGGACTCCGTCTCCACATCACCACCATCCATTCCGGAGAGCAGTGCATCGACTTCATCTTGTGAAAGCAGGTCATCCATTTTTCTTTATCACCTTTAAAACTCTATTCAGCGGCCACTACTGAGTCAGTATCTTAGTAAAGTAGACCGCATCAATCCCTTTCCTGCGGATCTTCTTGCGCATCACCTTCTGAATCACCCGCAAGGTCTCAGACATTAACCGCTCCTTCCCTTTGTTATTCTGCAAATGTTTGTGCTTCTGGGTCGAGAACAGCAGATTGAGATCATTACGGATGGCTGGCATATGCTTCTGCAGTGCCTCCAGCGCAGCGGCATCCCGTGAGGAGACGTCTATCTCCAGCAACATCACATGCTCTCCCTTCCCTTCCAGGTTGATAGTAAAAGTCTGGAAAGAGACATAAGTCTCCTCACCCAACTCCACCTCTTCCTCAGCAACAACTTCCTGTTTCTGTAACGCAGACTTCTTGCCACCACTCTCCTGCTCACCACCCAGCAACACCATACTCAATCCAACACTGGTCGCAATCGAGATCACGGCAGTCGCCACCAATGGGATCAGCAGTGATGGGCCACCCTCTTTCTCCTCTCCACCCTGATCCTCTTTATCCGCCATATCCAATCCTTGCTCGATTACAAAACCACAGTAGCAAATAGAATGCCACAATCAATATTTTATTCAATATCATAAGGTTAAAGAAAACCTCATCCCCCCCTTATGAACCACTTCCAGCCAATAAGAAAAGAGCGCCAAGAAATTGGACAACCAACTTCTGACGCTCTTTTTACCTCTCTCAGCCGACTACAGCTGAGAGCTTTTTGAAGAGGGCTTTAGAACTCTTCCCACTCAGAATCTGACCCGACCGAGCGCTGCCGCTGTGGAGCGGATGGTGCAACTGGAGGGGCTGCAGCCAGCTCTTCCCTACCATGAGATTCATCATCTATTTCTATCTGATCCACAGGAGCTGACACCTCATCATGAGTTTCAAAAGTGAGCGTTGATGCCATTGCAGAGAGGTCAATCCCTTCCACACGGAAGAACGAAACCAGCCCCTTCATCCCGTCAGCCTGCTTATTCATCGACTCACTCGCTGCCGCAGTCTTCTCAACTAGCTCAACGTTATCCTGTGTCAATGACTCCATCTGTGCAATTGCATTATTGACCTGCTCGATCCCCGAGGTCTGCTCGGCACTCGCCGCTGCAATCTCTGCAACGATATCACTCACCTTCTTGATACTGTGAACAATCTCACCCAGTGAGTGTCCGGCCTCATCGACCAAACTGGCTCCTTCCTGTACCTTTTCAGTACTGTCTGCAATCAGGGAGGAGATCTCTTTGGCAGCATCCGCGCTACGCTGTGCGAGGGTACGAACCTCTCCAGCAACCACCGCGAAGCCACGCCCCTGCTCTCCAGCACGCGCAGCTTCAACCGCCGCATTGAGTGCCAACAGGTTAGTCTGGAAAGCGATGCCATCAATCACAGCAATGATGTCAGAGATCTTTTGGCTCGACTCGGAGATGGCATTCATCGCACTGGTTGCACGATCCATAACGCCACCACCATCTTCCGCCAGATCACGGGCGCTAATCGCCAGCTGATCCGCCTGCCCTGCATTATCCGAGTTCTGCTTCACTGATGCAGTCATCTCCTCCATACTCGCAGCCGTCTCCTCAATCGACGCGGCCTGCTCTTGAGTGCGTTGACTCAGGTCTGTACTGGTGCGATAGATCTGTTCACCTGCCCCTGATACAGCCACTGCGGCTGTTGCAATCTCTCCAATTGCACCGGAGACCTTGGTCTGCGAGCTGTTAATCGCATCCTTCAAGACACCTAGTTGACCTGAATATTTGCCATCCACACGAGAGGTCAGATCACCTTCAGACTGAGAAACTGCAACTTTGACAGAACGCTCTAGCGCCTCACCCAGCGCATTGAGAGAACCATTCAGGTGGCGCTTCAGGCCATCTAGGTCACCCGAGAGTTCAACGTCAACTCGCGCCGAGAAGTCGCCATTGGCAACGCTACTCATGACCTTGTCAATACTTCCAATCGCTCCATTGAGGCTGCTGATGGTCTCATTGATATTGTTCGCAAGATCAGCCAGATCCCCTTTAGCCTTGCTCTCTACCGTACGGTCAAAGTGTCCGTCGGCAACATTCTTCATCACCCCACGGATCGCACCCACGGTCTCATTGATACCCTGTACCGTCAGGTTGATGCTGTCACGCAGGTCAGCCAGATCCCCTTTAGCGTCTGAGTCAATCTGTACACCAAGACGCCCTCCAGCGACCTCACTCATCCCCCCCCGAATCGCATCAATATTACCCTGCAGGGTATTCATCAGTTCATTAAAGCCTTGTGCCATCTGGCCCAACTCACTCTTACCATAATCACGACAGCGAACAGAGAAATCTCCATTCTGTCTCAGGTTATCCATCAGACTTACAATCCCCTTGAGAGGCACCGTCAGGGAACGCGAAAGGAAGAACCAGACCACTAGAATAAAGATGAAGATCGCCGCACTAGCAACCAATACCACAATCAGCCCCTCTTTCGCCGAACGCTCTGCCTGGTTACTGGCCTGATCAATTCGCCCCTGCTCCAATGTGACAAAATCATCCAGAGCATTCAACAGATCTGTCTGCAAAGCTGCTCCTTCATTCTCCAACATCTCAACTGAATCATCCCCAAAGCCATCCATGATGTTTTGCATCATCACATTCATCACAGGGAAGGTTGCTGCTGAGCTCTTGCGAATCCGATCCATCATCGCCTGCTCCCGCTCTTCAGAGACCAGCTCATCCAGCTTCAGAATCAAATCGGTATAACGTTTTACGGACTCATCAAAAAGAACTTTATAGCCCTCAATTTTCTCCTCATCCTCCGTCAACAGCATATTTCGGATCTGCTCAGCACGCTGCCGCCCTTCGTCTCGTACCTCATTCGCGAGCCGAATCTTTTCATTGTAGTTAGTTACAATTTCACTGAGATGATCACTGAGCTGTTGCATATTAACCAACACCAACGCTCCACCGCTTCCAGCCAGCAGTAGCAGCACCCCAAACGCCAGCGCAATTCGTTTTGCAATCGACAAATTTCTAAATAGTGACATGGTTTTACTCCCCCTTAAGAGTTCCCCTTTATTTTTATGGCTTTTTTATACTTTTTATTTCAGAAAAGATCAACCTCTCCCGAGTTATTACTCTCATCTGCAGCACGATCACGGTTATCGGTTGCCCGACTCACCGCTTCCTCAATACTTTTCCCCTGCATGATCGCCTCATACATGCTGGCCTCATCGACCATGCTGTAGGTTTTCCGAATCCGCTCTCTCAACTCATTCCAACGATCATGGGCATCAATTTGTTTTGGATCTGCGACCAATTTGGTGAGATCGGTCAGACTGGTACTGACATGGGAGAGTCGCTGCGTCAGTTTGTCATAGAACTGGAACGCAACAATCGCTGCTGCTGTCTTTTCGGTCACTAAATCGCCATTGGCCTGGATCGTTTCACGAATGGAACGACAATCCGTATCCTCATTCATCTCATCTGGGATCTCAGAGCTGGCACTATCAATCACCTGCATACATCCTGACATGGTCGTGAAGGAGTCGATCAGGGTAGAGACTGAATGATCCCCATCTTTCATCGACATCTCAATCTGTGCAACCGCAAGATTAAGCATTAGCACTGTCTCTCTCAGCTCTTCCCATCCAAGAGAGTGCTCAATGTCGTTATCGTTATTATTATCCATTGATGATTCTATCCAGTGTATCCATGAGACTTAGTCGGATCGTAGCACCCATTCACTTAAAGTGACACCATTCGGTCAATACCCAACTCCTCAATACCGCCCTGCAAGGCCGGGGAGCGCTCTCCCCATGACCAGGAGACCCCCTCTTTCTCCAGTTCTCTCACCAGAGAGACCAGCAACTGTAGTCCGGCCGTATCAACCGACTGCACCTGTCCTCCTTCAATCAACAGTGGTGAATCTACGCCAGAGGAGAGGCGGTCCATCCACTCTGCTCGAAGGTTGCTGACCGAGGCAATCCCCAGCTGCTCTCCAAGATTGAGCTGCTCTTCAGACTCAGCAGCAACAGCCGGTTGCTCAACCATCTCAGGCTGAGGTTGTGATTCAGGCTCTTCAACCACCTCAACAGCAGGCTCTGCAACAATCTCTTCAACCACTGGCGGAGGCTCGGCTGATGGAGCCACCTCCTGCTTCTTCTCTTCTGTCGCAGGCGCCTCGCTTGGCTCTTCCTTGATCCAGGCCAGTGGATCGTGTCCCATCATCTCGCTCATCGCTCTTGTTCCCCTAAATGGTTCGTTCCCGAATCAAATCTTTTGCAAGCGCCTGGAAGTCCCTTGCGCCTCCGGCATGCCGACGATACTCAAATGCCGTTTTTCCAAATCCTGGCGCCTCTGCCAAGGCATCACATTCTCGAATTGGTGTCTTCAACAGCTCCCCGGGGAAATACCCCTGCACTTTCTTGCGAACCTCTTTTGCCAGACGACGTCGCTTCTGAAAACGGGACATTACCAGCCAGCGTCTCAGCTCATGCCCCAAGGAACGCTCAAAATTTTTCAGGGTACCAATCAAGTAGGAGAGCCCCTGCAGCCCAAGGTAATCCCCAGTCACTGGCACCACCACCTCTTCTGCCGCATAGAGAATATTGACAACCAATAAGCCTGAAGAAGGTGGCGCATCAATCATCACAAAGTCACTCTGAATATCGCTTCTCTCCAACGCCTCTTTTAGCAGTGTCCCCGTGTAACGCTCCTCTCCTCCACGTTCCAGCTCTCCCAAACGGCTTCCTGCCGGGACCAAATTCAGGTTGTCTCGAACCAGGATTGCATGCTTCTCCAGCTGCTCCTGCTCCATCAACACACGGTCCATTCCAGATAACCCGCGATCAACCACGCCCAGACTAGCCGAGAGGTGGGACTGTGGGTCCATATCAATCAACAGCACACGCTTTCCTGCTCTCGCCAAAGCATGCGCCAAATTCCCGGTGAGTGTGGTTTTCCCCACTCCCCCTTTCTGATTCACTATCGCAATCCGTCGCATCGCCTCTCACTCCCCTCTTTCAGCCTCAACAACCCAAAAGAGAGTATCGGTTAGTGAATCGTATCTCTGTCTGCAGTCACATGACGGCCGCTGGTTTGCCTCATTGCATGGGCACCCCCAGCAACCATCACATCACCAATCAACTCAGCGACATCAAGAATCAGCGCAACAGTGCCATCGCCAAGAATGGTTGCCCCAGAGAGCCCCATCATCTTATGGAAATTCGTGTCCAAACTCTTGATCACCACCTGCTGCTGCCCCAATAGATCATCCACCATCAGTGCCGCACGTTTCCCATCGGCCTCCACCACAACCAACAGTGCATCTTCCAACTTCTTCTTTCCCCCCTCCAGGCGTAGTCGGTCATGAAGCCGAACAATCGGCAAGTACTCTTCGCGTAGTTTGTAGACCTCGGCCTGATGGGCAATCGAATTGACGTGCTCCATGTTGACCTGGATCGACTCGATAATGGAGACCAGCGGAATAATGAAAATTTCATTGCCAATCCGCAACAGCTGTCCATCCAGGATGGCAAGCGTCAACGGTAGACGCACAGTAAAAGTGGATCCCTCACCAGGCGTAGAAGAGACCTCCACATTGCCGCCGAGCGTCCGTACATTTTTTCGCACCACATCCATTCCAACGCCACGCCCAGAGACATCGGTCACCTCTTTGGCGGTTGAGAATCCGGCCCGGAACAGCAGATCATAGATCTCTGAATCGGTAATATCTTCCCCCTCTTCAACCAACCCTTGCTGCACGGCTTTATTCAGAATGGCCTCACGATTGAGCCCGGCACCATCATCGGCGACCTCAATCACAATATTTCCACCCTGATGATAGGCATTCAGATTGACGGTCCCGACCTCAGGCTTGCCATTGGCAACACGTTCCTCCGGCATCTCAATGCCGTGATCGATCGAATTTCGCACCAAGTGGACCAGCGGATCACCAATCTGCTCAAGAACGGTCTTATCCAGCTCTGTCCCCTCACCACTCACGACCAACTCCACCTTTTTCCCTAGGTTCTGGCTCAGATCATGAACCACACGTGGAAAACGGTTGAAAGCAAAACTAATCGGCAACATACGAATCTGCATCACGCTCTCTTGCAGCTCACGGGTATTGCGCTCCAACTGAGTCAACCCTTCACGCATCCGGTCAACCATGTCGATGGTGAAGTTGTCCCCGATCTGGCTCAACATCGACTGAGTGATCACCAACTCACCGATCATATCGACCAGCGCATCAACCTTCTCGATAGCCACACGAATGGAGGAGCTCTGCTGTTTCCTGTTTCCTGCTTTCTTCTGGACCCGCTTATTAGATGCCGCCTTCACAGGAGCATTCGGAGCAGCTCCCGCTTGCGCTGTGTCTGCCTGACTCTTCTCCATAGAGACCGGTTCAATGGTCAAATCACAATCGTCTTCAACCCACTCGAAAACCTCGACCACCTCGTCACGGCTGATATCACCGCTCAGTGTCAAATTCCACCCAAGGTAACACTCTTCTGGACTGCAGCTCTCCAGCTGTGGAATGGCATCTCGATCAACCTCAACATCCAGTTTGCCAAGCTCTTTCAGCGCACGGAAAAGGCGCAGTGGCTCATTGCCCGTCTTCAACATCCCCGGGTGTGGGAGAAACTGGATCTTCCAGCCCTGTGGGGTAGTAGCAACGGATTCTGAAGTCGCCACGGAAGCTGCCGGTTGAGCAGACTGGCTCCCCCCCAGCACCTGCTCCAACTCTTGTTGAGTCTGATCCACACGAGACTGATTGACTCCATTACCCCCCTTGAGGTCCTCAAACATCTCTCTGAGGCAGTCAACGGAGCGTAGCAGAACGTCCACATTTTCTGTGGTCACATCACGATCCCCAGCACGCATCTGATCCAGCAGGGTCTCTAATACATGCGTAAAGCCAGTGACCTCTTCAAAGCCAAAAGTAGCACTACCCCCCTTAATGGAGTGTGCCGCACGAAAAATGGTATTGATCTCCTCAACATCGGCTTTACCAGGGTCCAGCTCCAACAGGCCGGACTCCATAACCTCCAACCCTTCGAAACTCTCCTCCAGATAAACCTGACGGAACTGCTCCATATCAATAGCCATTTCTGATTCTCTCCAGTCGGTATATGGTTGTTAAGTCGACCTCTATCCCAACAGCTTGTTCACGGTAGCCAATAGCTTGTCTGGGCTAAACGGTTTGACGATCCAACCCGTTGCACCCGCATCACGTCCCGCCATCTTCTTCTCGTCCGCAGACTCGGTGGTCAGCGTCAGAATCGGAAGAAACTGATATCCATCCAGCTGACGCAGCTCACGGGTCAATTCAATCCCGTCCATATTGGGCATATTGACATCCGTCAGCACCATTTCATAAGGCCCTGTCTTGGCAAGCTTCAACGCCTCGACACCATCCTCTGCCTGATCCACCTGATGCCCTGCCCCTTCCAGCGTAAAGGTCACCATCTGTCTCATAGACACCGAGTCATCCACAATCATTATCTTTGCCATTACTCTAGACCTCTCCCTTCTTTTCCCTTTGAGTTATTTTGAGCACATCCTAATTCTTTACAGCGACTCCAGCACCTCAACAGAGAGCAGGTGATCTGCCTCCAGCAAGATCACCATACCATCCTCCATCGCAGCAATCCCTTTCATGTGGTGAGAATCAAATCCCTCAACCGTCGGGGCCGCCTTGAACTGCCCCTCCGTCAATGAGATCACATCAGAGACGGAATCCACCACAAGGCCGATGGCCTTCCCTCGAATCAGCGTGACAATAATGACCGTTTCACGGGTAAATGCGGCCTCCCCAAGGTGAAATTTAACCCGCATATCAATCACCGGAACCACAACCCCGCGCAGATTCAATACCCCACGAACCTCTTCTGCTGTTCCAGGCATTGGAGTCGGCTCTTCCCACTCCTTGATCTCTTGTACCTTAATCAGGTCGATCCCATATTGCTTGCCGCCAAGAATAAAGACCAAGTATTGATCAAGGACACGGCTTCCATACAGATCTCCACTGGCCTGCCCGCCACCAGATACCGTTTGATTGGTCTGCATGAATTCTCCTTATGGATTAATAATCACCCTAACTATATCGCTCAAACTCAAGAAGGACAAGGGAACCCGCCACTGTTCTTCCTAAAATATTTGATTTCATTCTACCGTTGCCGTTAATGTACTGACATCAAAAAAAATCGTTTTGTTACAAGAGTCAAGACGATACAAACCAAAGGATTCTCAGTTCGTTCATTATGGATATTGCAAGCCTAGTTGGAATCATCCTCGCCTGGGTATTGGTGGGAATCACCATCCTTCTCGGCGGAGAAATGGGGATGTTTGTCAACGCCCCTTCCCTGGTGATTGTTGTCGGCGGATCTCTGGCCGCCGTGATGATGCAATTCACCCTTGGGCAGTTTATCGGAGCCTGGAAAAGTGCCGGTATCGCCTTTCTTTACAAAGAGACACTAACCACTGATCTGATCACACAGATCGTCGATGCGGCTCAAGTGGTTCGAAAAGAGGGGCTGTTGGCGCTTGAGGGGATTATGGATGAAATCGATAACGATTTTCTCCGTAACGGGCTACAGATGGGGGTTGATGGCCAGGATGCTCACGTCGTCTCCGCACAACTGAGCTCCGAGATGATGCTGGCCCTTGGGCGACATGAGATCGCCCAGAAGGTCTTTTCCAGCTGGGGAGACCTGGCTCCCGCACTGGGCATGGTGGGAACCCTGATCGGCCTCGTACAGATGCTGGCCAATATGAGCGATCCGGCGGCTATCGGTCCGGCAATGGCGGTGGCGCTGCTCACCACCCTCTACGGCGCCCTGCTCGCCAACCTGGTTGCGATTCCCATCGCCAAGAAGCTGGAGCTGAGAACGGAACAAGAGCGAATCCAGAAAGCCATGATCATTGAAGGGGTCTCTCATATCCAAGAGGGAACCAACCCCCGCGTCATTCACGCCTCTCTGCTCAACTACCTTCCTCGCAAAAACCGTGACGAGGAGGAGATCTAAACGCAATGGCTGTTCAGATTGCGACCCCGCAGAAGAAGTGTCCGCCCGGGCTTCCCGCCTGGCTGGCCACCTTTGGGGATCTGATGTCTCTGCTGCTCTGCTTCTTTGTGCTGTTGCTCTCGTTTGCCACTATTGATGCTCGTAAAATGGAGCAGGTCATCACCGGAATGGACAAGGCATTTGGTGTTCAGAACGAGGTCCCTGCCACCAACACCCCGATGGGTACCTCCATCATCACCGATCAGTTCTCTCCCAACGTCACTGAAAAGACCCGCAAGCAGAGCGTCAAACAGGAGACCACCGACTCCACCAAGAAGATTCTGGCCAAAAAACAGGGTGCCGATGGAGAAAGTGATGATGACGCCAAGACCCGGATGCAGGTCGAGATCCAATCCGACACCGAGGTGTTGGAGCAAACCTTGAAGCTGGAGACCTTTATCCGCAGTGCCGAGGTACTCGGCAAAGATGATATGGTGATGGTTCGCCTCAAGGACAAGGCCGCATTCAAGACTGGAAAAGCCAACCTCAATAAAAGCATTCTTCCGGTACTGGAGAAGGTGGCACGCAAGCTGGTGGCGATGCGAGGCCGCATTGTGATTGTCGGCCATACTGACAATGTCCCCATCTCCAATGATGAGTTTGCATCCAACTGGGAGCTTTCAACCCAGCGTGCAACGGCCGTCTTGCACCAGATGTTGAGATTTGAACCAAGACTCGCACCCCGTATCCAGGCCGAGGGGCATGCCGCAATCGATCCGATCGGTGACAACAGCGGCCCAATAGGGCGGTCACAAAACCGTCGTGTCGAGATTGTGCTAAGGAAGTAATTTGGGAGGAAATCACTATGGCTGAACGACAACATTTTCGCATCGATCTAGAGGCAATGGTGCAGTTCAATGTTCTCACCTCAGAGGAGGAGGTACATGAACTGACGACTCAGGTTCTGTCCAACAACACGGTCAGCGGCGCTGCTGACTCCGAGATGGTCAAAATCAACAAGCAGATTCAGGACGGTATCACCATGGTGACCGGAACCGACCTACAGTTGGGACACGTACTGGACCTCCTCAACCGGAAAATCAACCAACTCCAGCTCGACATCAATGCCAAACATGAAAAAGAGGGCGGATCAAAGAACCGCCTGATGCCAGTCAACCTCAGCGGCGGCGGCGCTCTGGTCTATAGCGATGAAGAGCTGACGACAGACACCATGGTCGACCTGAGGATCACCTTTATTCCCGAACATGTCGCGGTTCGCTCCGTGGCCCGCACCATCAAATCATTCCCTGCTACCAACGACCCCAACGGCGCCTGGAAAGTCGCACTGGAGTTCACCCACATGCATGAGGAGGATCAGGATCGGGTCGTCCGCAAGGTGCTTCAGGAGCAGACCAAGCAGTTACGGGAACGCCGACGCAGCAAGCCCAAAGAAGAATAGCTCAACCCGCTTCCGATCCCTAGCGCCATGCGCCTACGCACCTTTCTGGCAGCCACCCTCGCCCTTCTGCTGCTTCTCACAGCTGTCACCTGGGGATATCTACAGTGGCAGATCCTCCCCCTCCTCCCCTCTCAACAAGAGATTGAAGATATCGAACTGCAGCGTCCTCTGCGAGTGCTCGCTCGTGACGACTCACTGATCGCAACATTTGGGGAGAAGCGGCGAATCCCGCTCCAATACAGAGAGATTCCAACCCCCATGATTCAGGCCATTCTTGCGGCCGAAGATGAACACTACTTTGAACATCCCGGCATTGATCCCGCAGGTATCGCCCGTGCTGCAATCGATTACCTGATCAGTGGGGAGAAACGGCAGGGGGGCAGCACCATCACCATGCAGATGGCTCGCAACTTCTTCCTCACCCGAGAGAAGAGCTGGGAACGAAAGATCAAAGAGCTTCTATTGGCACTACGCATCGAGCAGACTCTGAACAAAGAAGAGATCCTGACCCTCTATCTCAACAAGATATTTCTGGGGCATCGTAGCTACGGCATCGGTGCCGCCTTTCAGACCTACTATGGGGTTACCCCTGCTGAGGCAACACTGGCACAGAGCGCGATGATCGCCGCTCTGCCCAAGGCCCCTTCTACACTCAACCCCATTCGCAATCCCAAACGGGCGAAAGTACGTCGAGACTATGTGCTCGATCGGATGAGGAGACTCGGATTCATCAACAAACAGCAGTGGCGCAAAGCAAAACGGGCACCATTGAGTGCCCGCCTCCGCACCCCACAACCCGAACTGGTCGCCCCCTATGGAGCAGAGATGGTTCGTGCTGAACTGGTGAGACTGCTCGGTGAACAGGCCTATACCCAAGGCATTACCGTCCGCACAACACTGGAACCCCAACATCAGCGCGCCGCCAACCGCGCCCTTCAGACGACCATCCATCAGGCCAACCAGAGACAACAACACCTTCCAGAGGCGCCTTCTCTACAGGGGGCATTGGTTGCACTTGCCCCCAACAACGGGGCCATCACCGCACTGGTTGGTGGCACCGACTTTACCGATTTTCCCTTCAACCGGGCCACACAATCAAAACGACAGATGGGCTCCACCATCAAACCACTGCTCTACACCGTGGCCCTGCAACAGGGGAAGAGCAGCGCCACATTAATCAACGATGCCCCTCTGGTCTTTTCCGGATCCTCTGACTTTCCTCCATGGCGTCCAGAGAATGCCGGACTGCGCTTCAATGGCCCGACCCTGCTGGAAGATGGACTGGTCTATTCACGGAACCTGGTCTCCATCCGCCTGCTCCAGCAGATCGGTTTTTCTGCGGTAGAGCGCTATCTAATCAAGCTGGGCTTTCCCAAGGCACGCATTGCTCAGCACCGCGACCTGACACTGGCCATAGGCACCTTGCCCGCCTCACCACTGGAGGTCGCTACCAGCTATGCCCCCTTTGCCAATGGTGGCTATCGAGTCTCTCCCTACCTGATTCAATCGATTGAGCCATCAATCCCCCTCCATGGCTGCACCCTCTGTCGTAGCCGACAACACCAACGGGTGATGAGCGCCCAACTCCACTATCTGATGGACCGAATGCTGCGCCAGGTGATTCAACGTGGCACCGCGCAGGCTGCCCGCAAACTAAAGCGCAAGGAGTTAGGTGGAAAAACCGGCACATCCAATCGTGCTGTCGATACCTGGTTTGCCGGCTACCATCCCGACCTGGTGACCGTCACCTGGGTCGGATATGACCAGCCCGCCCCACTTGGAAAGGGAGAATCCGGCAGCGAGACTGCCCTGCCGATGTGGAATCTATTTATGGAGGAGGCACTGAAGAGCCTTCCTGAACGGTCACACCCCAAGCCTGAGGGGATTCGTCGTGAGCCGATTGATCTTGTTACCGGGAAAATTGCCGCGCCAGATCAGAGACGGAGACGCTGGATCCCATTCAGGGCCGGATTCCAACCACAGCCAACCACTCACTCACTGAGCGGCAGGAGCCAGCAGCAGATTGAACAAGAGGCTGCTCAGCTCTGGTAAAAGGGTTACTGCTTCAGGCAACAGCGGCAGCCATGGAGACATAACCCGCCTGTTGCAGTGAACGCTGCGCAGAAGCCATGGAACGGAAGCGAGTCACGCCACATCCCTCACAGCTATTCCAGGACTGCACCACTACAGAGTGGTCATCTTCGTCTCGACAGACCATGCAGCTCCGCTCTGGGTTGCTGATATGGAGATAACGACGACGATCTTCGTCTCGTGCCGCCTCAAGACGCTGTTTTAGCTCCTCGATTCGACTCTTCGCACGCAACGCCTGTCGGAGCTCTCCGCGCTCGGCTGCGTCTGTCATCCGTTGAAAGGTGGTACCAATGGAGTTCAGCAGATCTTCTCGTAGTTGGCTCATCATGGTGGGGCACTCCTCTTGTTTGCTCAGTTCTATTTTGCGGACTATTTCCGCCTACACAGAACAATGCACAAACCGTGCCAACAAAAAGACAACTCTTTGACTCCCTTTTCAAAAAAGCAGGAGAAGGACAAACAAACGACTGATTAATCAGTCATGTAGCGCCTCTCTAATAGAGACAAAATCATGATAATTTTCCAGGAAGAGTTCCGTTAAGTGAGGATCAAACTGCGTTCCCTGCCCCTCTACGAAGAGCGCCTTGATCTCTTCCATCCCCCACGCCTCTTTGTAACAGCGCCTGGAGCCGAGCGCATCAAAGACATCGGCAATCGCCGTCATCCGCCCATAGATATGGATCTCATCCTGCTGCAGTCGGTTTGGATACCCTTTGCCATCCCAGCGCTCATGGTGCTGATGTGCAATGATCGAGGCCGCCTGTAGCACCGGTCGGTCACCATTCTTGATCAGAATGTTGCGGCCGATCTCGGCGTGCCCCCGCATCACATCCATCTCCTCATCGGTCAGCCGTCCCGGCTTATGGAGGATGGAGTCGGGAATCCCCACCTTCCCCATATCATGCAGCTCTGCCGCTGGCGCCAAGATCTCAATTTCTGCCGCATCAAGCCCATAAAGTTCTGCCAAACGCACCACATAACGCCCCACCCGGACAACATGATTCCCGGTCTCTTCTGAACGAAACTCCGCCACAGTACCGAGCATACTGATGACATTTTGTTGGGTCTGCTCAATTTCTTGACGGCTCTCTTTCAACAGGCAGATATATTGGTAGGCGCGCAGCGCCGCGATCACCGTCGTGGTCAAGCGAGTGGCCGTCAGTTCCGTCTTGCTCTTGTAGTCGTTGATGTCGTACTCAACAATCACCCGCTCCTCGGGCGCCTGTCCTGGCTGCCCAGTACGCAGCACAATTCGGGTTTCTCGATTTCCCAGCTCTTCACGAATATAGCGCGCAAGCTCCAATCCTGCATGCTCGCTCTCCATCACCACATCCAGCAGGACCAGCGCCACCCCCTCTTCGGCACGCATGATCTCACGCCCCTCTGCCGCACTATAGGCATGATAGAAGTCGATTTTCTGATGCTCAAAGCGAAACGTCTCCAGCGCCATTTTAGTGACCTCATGAACCGAGGGCTCATCATCCACCAGCAGTACCTTCCACCCACCCTCTACCGAAGAGTGATCATCTCCCTCCTCTTCAGCAAACAGTAATTCGTCATCCGCTTCGTTCATCTACTCTCTCAATTCTTATTCGTTAACCACTACGCTTGTCGACTTGAAATGGTATTGGGGAGGTGAATTTCAAACAACATTCCCTGGCCCGGTGTACTTTCACAGCGAATGGTCCCCCCCATTTTCTGAGTCACCAGATTATATACAAGATGCATTCCAAGGCCACTTCCCCCCTCTCCTCGACGCGTGGTGAAGAATGGCTCAAAGATCTTCGAGACCACCTCTTGTGAGGCCCCTTTTCCATCATCCTGATAACGCAGCAGCACCCCCTGCGCCTCGGCAACCACCTCCATGGTCACCACACCATGATCACTCTCATCAAACCCGTGGATCATTGAGTTCATCACCAGATTAGTCACCACTTGAGAGAAGGCCCCAGGATCACTCTCAATCGTCACTTTTTCGTCACCCGAAATTTTCACCTCATGCGGCAACCGTTTTAGCTTGGGCTGCAGACTGCGGAGGATATCCTGCAGATAGGAGATCAACTGAAAATCACGCACCTCCTCACTCGACTGGTCAACTGCCACCTGTTTAAAGCTTCGCACCAGCGCGGCCGCACGATCCAGGTTCTTCAACACGATGGAGGCAGACTCCTCAGCACTCTTCAGATATTGATCCAGATCCGACCGCTTCATCTTCTGCTGCTGATACTGCTCAACAATCTGCTGGGTGCGATCATTCAGGTAGGAGGCTGCCGTCACGCTGATCCCCAGTGGCGTGTTAACCTCATGCGCCACCCCGGCAACCAGACCACCCAGCGAGGCCATCTTCTCTGCCTCAACCAGCTGATGTTGAGCCTCCTGCAACTGCTGCATTGACTGCTGTAGCTCCTGATGCGCCTCAACTGCTTTCTGTTGCTCTTCGCGAATTCTCTGTTCAGACGCCTTGATCAGGGTGATGTCATGGCGAATGGCCATATATTGCACAGGTAATAGATCTTCCCCCAGAAACGGAACAATGGTGGTATCCATCCACACCCGTTTTCCAGAACGGGTCTTGTTACAAACCTCCCCACGCCAAACCAGTCCAGAGGAGATGGTCTTCCACATATTTTGATAGAACGCATCATCATGCGCACCAGACTTCATCACCCGGTGGTTCTTCCCAATCAACTCCTCTTCCCGGTAGCCACTCAACTCCAACATACGCTGGTTGATGTAGTTGATATTGCCATCCAGACCGGTACCACTCACAATCGCCGCCTGATCCAGTGCGAACTTCTGGTTCTGCAACGCCGAACGACTTGCCTGCTCCTCAAGTTCCGCCTGCAACAGCTGATCGCGAACCCCCTGAAGCGCCGTCAACAGCTCTCCCATCTCATCGTTCTCTTCCACCTCAATCGGGGTGTGGTAATTCTTTTCGCGAATATCCTGAAAAGTCTCCAACACCTTACGAATCGGGGTCTGGATTCTTTTCATCAGCTCACGTTTGGTGATAATGGTCACCACCAGTGCAGCGAAGACAAAGATCCATACCAGACGACTTCCATCCGTCATCATCTTCGACTGATTGGTAAAGCCCAGGTTCATCTTCTTCACCCGTGCATCGGCTACCGCCGTTACCAGTGCGATACTCTCCTGCACAGCAGGGGAAACCTGGTGACTCACCTTCCAGGCAGCAAGGTCCCATTGAGCCATGCTTCTCAGACGAATCATTTCGGTGGCATCAACAAAGAATTGATCGCGAACCCCCTTGATTCGCTCCAACTCAACCTTCTGGCGATCCGTCAAATCAGAGCGATTCAACGCCACCCAGGCCCCTTGATTCTGTCGCCAACGGGTCGTCAGTGTTGCCTGCGCCTCCCCTTCGAGTGCCCCACTTAACAGTAGCCTGTCCAGCAGTGAGGCAATCTCAGAGAAGGAGCGCTGAAAATTGGAGAGGGTGTACATCAAGAACTTACTCTGCTTGATCTCGACCACACTCACCTTGCCCTGTGCACGACGACGCTCGTAAAAGAGCAGCCTGCGGGTCGCATCCTGAATCTCCTTTACATTGGGTTTGATCTTCAACTCCATCTGCCGGGTTGCAGGGCGTGCCTCCAGCGTATGCGCTAACGCGACCACCTCATCCTGCAGCGCCTGCAGTGCTGCTGTGCTCTGGCTAACGACCGGGTCCCCAATCCGCTCCACATGCCCCTGGATCTGCTCCCAGAGCTGCAGATACTGCTGTTTGAATTTTTCATCCGCAGAGAGCACCCAACCATTCAACGTCCCTTCTGTCTGGTGGAGCAGCTCCCGCAACTCCAGAGACTCGAACACCAATGGCAGCTCTTTCTGCTTGACCAACTCTCCAAGGTCACGGCTTTCACGAAATAGAAATCCGGAAAAGGCGCCCTGAATCAGAAGCAGGACAATCATCACCGCAAAACCAGCTGAGAACTTGGATTGCAGAGTCATCGTATTGAGAAAGGAGCAGCTACTCCGCCGGAGGAACCACGGTCAGCCCCATCAGCTCCCACATCTGCATGCCGCCACGGTAGTACTTGATCTTCTCTGCTGGATAACCCAGAGAGATGAGTGCGCGAATAGCTGTTGGGGACTGTCCACACCAGGGGCCGTTACACCAGATCAGCAGATCCTTGGCCCAGAAGAAGTCCCAATCGCCCCCCTCTTCCTTCACACCCAGCTGTTCCAGTGAGAATCCGATAGTAAATTCATCTGCACCGAGCCGAGGGTCCAGATCGGTATAGGGGATGTTGACCGACCCAGGAATAGTGCCCCGTGCGTGCCAATCCGGGGTACGGGCATCCATCAACACGCCACTCCCAACGCTGACCTGTTTTTCAATAAAGTCGAGCACCTCCAGTTCACCATAGGTCTCAACCTCTGGCGTAACCTCCATCGGCTGAATACAGAAGGGCGGACAGGGGCGGGAGGTGCGGGCATACTCGCCCTTGAGTGCGTGGTTTGTATCTTGATTACGACGGATGGTGACCCGCTCATCCCCATGCTTCGCCTGCAGGGAAAAGCGATCGGCAGTAATGCCCACCTCATCAGCAGCGACCATCTCCGCCGCTCCAGTCATGGCCGCAACCACTGTTAGCCATCGAATCAACGTTATCCCCCTATGATAAACAGACGCATCATTGAACCGTGTCACCAGCCGACCTCATCGGCCTGAGATGCACCGCTTTTTATTATTCTGGACGACCCAAATTATCCTACCCTCAGGTAATCACGAGCGCTGCTCGTAATGTTATAGAATAACAGAGTACTCCGCCAACACAACCTATACCCACGATCACCTTTTTATGAATCCCGAGCGCCCGGACTGTTTTCAGTGTCGCCACTTCTACATTACCTGGAATCCCAATTTTCCTCGTGGCTGTCACGCCTACGGCATTCAGAGCCAGCAGGTCCCCTCGATTGAGGTGCTGCAGGCGGATGGCCGTGAGTGTATGCAGTTTCAACCCAAACCACGTACAATCAAAAGTCATTCATCGCATTACAAGGGAGTTCAAGATGGAGGTCAATAACTTCAAGGCCTACTGTGACCAATTCGACCGTGCCAGTGAGGAGCTGGGACTGGACGAGAATCTGGCCACTCTTCTGAAATATCCTGATCGAGAGTTAAGCGTAGAGCTCCCACTGATTCGAGATGATGGCTCACTCAAAGTGCTGCGCGGCTACCGTATTCAGCACAATGATGCCCGCGGCCCCTTCAAGGGCGGACTGCGCTACCACCCCTGTGTGGATATTGATGAGGTTCGCGCCCTCTCCGCGCTGATGACCTTCAAGACCGCTCTGGTTGATCTCCCTTTTGGCGGCGGCAAGGGAGGTATTCAGGTCAACCCCAGTGAGTTGAGTGCACGTGAACTGGAGCAACTGACCCGCTCTTTTGTTCGCGCCATTGGCCCAGTCATTGGCGTGCATACCGATATCCCAGCCCCTGACGTCAACACCAATGCGCAGATCATGGCCTGGTTCATGGATGAATATAGCCAGATGAACGGCTACAGCCCCGGCATCGTCACCGGAAAACCGATCAGTCTCGGTGGCTCACAAGGGAGAGAGGCTGCCACGGGCTATGGTGTCTCCATTATTTTGCGAGAAACTGCCAAGTATCGAGGGATCCCCCTTGAGGGTGCCAGCGTCGTCATTCAAGGATTTGGTAACGTTGGCAGCTGGGCCGCCCGCACGCTGCACGGATATGGCTGCAAGATCACCGCCGTCAGCGACCAGAATGGCGGCATCCACAGCCCCGACGGGCTCGACATCCCCGCCCTGTTGGAGCATGTCCATCAGACCGGGACCATCCACGGTTTTGATGAGACCACCGTGGTTGATAATGAGTCACTGCTCTGTCTCCCCTGTGATTTCCTGATTCCCGCTGCACTGGGTGGCGTCATTCACAAGATGAATGCCAACTGTCTACAGTGCAAGATTGTGGTTGAGGGTGCCAATGGCCCCACCACACCACCAGCTGACGAAATTCTTCGACAGAAAAACATTCCCGTGATTCCAGACATTCTCGCCAATGCCGGAGGCGTGATCGTCTCCTACTACGAGTGGGTGCAAAATCTACAGCGTCACTACTGGGAAGAGGGGCCGATTAATCAAAAGCTGGAGAAGAAACTGGTCGATAGCTTCTATGAGGTTGCTGCGCTGGCACACTCCAAGCGCGAACTCTCCTACCGGACCGCTGCCTTTATGCTCTCAATCAATCGAGTGGCCAGCGCAGTCAAAATGCGAGGACGCACGACCTAATAATCCGGAGTAATTCCCAGGATTTCCTCCAGAGGCTTGGGCTTGTCATAATAGTAGCCCTGCGCATAGCTAACGCCGATCTTCTTCAGATCCTCGACGATGTGTTCGTCCTCGACAAACTCAGCGATCGACTCCATCCCCATCACCATGGAGACACTCTGCATCGCCTTGACCATCGCCTGGTCAATCTTGTTCTCAACCAGTCCCACAACAAACTGACCATCAATTTTCAGGTAATCCACCGGCAGGGATTTCAGATAGGAGAAGGAGGACATTCCGGAACCAAAATCATCCAGTGCAAACTTGAACCCCAAGCGCTTCATCTCCTCAATGAAGTTCTGTGCTTTCTTCAACTGATGAATCGCAGCAGTCTCCGTTACCTCAAAATAGACGCTGCTTGGGTCTAGATCATGCAACTTCATCTTCTCGTAAATATAACCGTTGAGATCCTCTTCCATCACCGAGGTCCCTGAGAGATTCACTCCCAGCATCACTGGCTTACTTTGAGGCCGCTGCTCTTTTCGGCACGCCAGCAACTCAAAGGTCTTATTCAATACCCAACGGTCCATCTGCCGAACCAGCCCATAACGCTCACTGGCGGGAATAAAAACGCCGGGGGGGATGATCTCTCCTGAGGGGTCCAGCATACGGATCAACACCTCATAGTGCTCCACCGCCTCATCAGCCCCGGAGAGTGGCACGATCGGTTGCGCATAGAGACGGAATCGATCCTCCTGGAATGCACGATTCATCATCCCAACCACCTCCATCTCACCGATGCGCTGGTCTGCCTCACCCCCCTCATCAGCATGGATATAAATCTGATTGCGTCCTCGATCCTTGGCCTCGTAACAAGCAAGGTCGGCATACTTCAGCAGATCATCCCGGCCATGCATATTGTCCAACTCGATCATCACAATGCCGATACTGGCGCCCACGGTGAACTCCAGACTTTCAAAGTGGAAGGTATAACCATTAATCACCTGCAACACCAGATCCGAGAAGGCCTCTGCAGAGGTCAGGTCTCGCCCAACAGCCAGAATTCCAAACTCGTCTCCACCCAGCCGCCCCAA
>CAZKCT010000012.1:31849-45782 GCA_964551545.1 uncultured Piscirickettsiaceae bacterium
TCAGGTCTCGCCCAACAGCCAGAATTCCAAACTCGTCTCCACCCAGCCGCCCCAACAGATCATCTTCTCCCATGGAAGCAAGCAGCAGACTGGAGAGCTCTTGTAGTAACTGATCTCCCGCATAGTGGCCGCAAGTATCATTAACCACCTTGAACTGGTCCAGATCAAGATACATCAAGGCATGGTGGCGGTCACTCTCTGGCAGGGATTGCAGCAATTCATCCAGCGAACGGAAGAAGGCGCGACGATTGGATAAACCGGTCAGCGCATCATGGTTGGCCTGATGATCCAGCTGACGAGAGAGGTAGCGCAGCTGCTCTTCGGTCTCCACCAATTTCTTCTCTCGATTCCAGCTAATACAGAGGGTTCGTGCCAGCTGCACCACCTCGTCACCAGAGAACGGTTTGGAGAGCAACATCGCATTCTTCTGCAGTGCCTCCTGCATCTCATCAATCGTACGATCGGAATAGGCGGTCACAAAGACGATATGGATATCATCATCAACCTTGCGAATATTCTGTGCGGTCTCCAGCCCATCCCATCCTGGCGGCATGCGAATATCGATAAAGGCCACAGCAAATGGGCGCCCGGCAGCGTCCGCCTCTTTGACTCGTTCCAACCCCTCCTGCCCCTGGGTTGCAGTAATAACCTCAAAATGGGACTGGTTAGGATCGGAAACTGCCTGCTCCTCCCGCCCGGCCAGCTGCGCCAACTCATCCAGTTGATCATCCTTGGGCTCAAGAAACTCAAGATAAGTATCGATGACATTGGATTCATCATCGATCACAAGAATACGGTTATTCTCCATCTCTCTTTTTGCCTCTGTGTCTCATGTCATAACGCATGGGAAAAACGCGCTTCCATCAAAAAGAGCCGTTCAGCAGCGGGGGTCGCCCCAGGCAAAAAGTTTAAACTCAATGAGCTGATGGGCGCTGTCGTCGTCAACGTTGCCCTGGATTAGCAGCACTCCATTTCGCTCGCTTCCCAAAAGTCCGGGCCATAATCAAGAAAGATCTCCTCTCCGGGGGAGATCTTTTTTATCGCCTCAACCCGAGCCTTCTTCCAGCGTGTGGAGACCACAAACTGTACATTGGGCTCTCCTGAATGGTTGATATAACGGGTATAGCTCTCACCAACAATCAGACAATCCGTGCAGAGCCAGAGCAGATAGTGGGAATCAATATAGGGGGACTGCTCAGACGCTGCATCAGTGATCTGCTCTCCGAGGTAAGGGCCTACTGTGTCCCCTGGAGAAATCTCCACCAGAGAAAAGAGCCCCTGCCCACACTCGGGAATAGTAGATACACGCACCTCAAAGTGGTGCGCCTCGAAGGTGACTGGTTGAGCCATAAGTCGCTTTATTCAAAGATTCAATTGAATTGAAATTTACACATCGTCGTGATATAGTGAGCCGATCTTAACGCGATGCTTTTGAAACACCAACACCACGAGGTTTTCATGCGAAACACCAACAGACCCATTGCCATTGCCGCAGCGCTGGCTGCCACACTGGCAGTAACCACCACGACCTCAGCGCTTGCTGAGGAGGGTGCCAGTGCCAACAGTGCAGAGAGGCCCGCAACACCTACGGCCAACGCACCGCGCAGAATGGCTCCGATGCCGTATGGCGGCATGCCACCATACGGGATGGCCCCACCTGCCTATTACCCTCCTTACGGCATGATGCCTCCAGGCGCCTCCCCTTATGGCCCGCCCATGGGTTATGCCCCCCCCTCTTATGGCCCCAATCAGTACAACGCACCTGGGATCAACCCCTCTTTTAATCCACCGACCATGGAACCACCCTGGGGCAACAACAAGTCATTTGACATGAGCCCAATGAAGTTCTGGCCTGTGCCTGGAACAGGCAACCCTTGGCACTACAAGCCATGGGAGCCTGGCGCACCATGGGGAGACAGCGGCAAGTTCTCGGATCCACCCGATGAGGCCTTCCATGAGGCCGAGGATTTCCTGGCCGACGCACCAAGGATGCCGGGCGGTTGGGAGCTACCCAATATCTCCATGCCAAGCCCATTCGAGATTGGTGAGCAGGTTGGCGACCAGAGCTGGTTGCTGCCGGAAAACTTCAAAATGCGCGACCGCAAGCGACCTAACCGCTACAGAAAATACTTCCAGAACGAGAACTGATGGGCGGTTGGGGCTGCCCACACGACGCCAACGGTATCTGTCAGAAGGTGCCGGAGGTGGCGTGTGACCCCGGAATGAAAGGGTGCGTATTGGCGGGACGTTTCCGCTTTAGTAGCACTCCCAAAAACCGTCCCGGCGGCCCGAAAAAGAGAGCATTTGAGCGCACCCCTGCTGCATCTAAAAAAACAGGATAGTCCGCTAGCTAAACACCACCGCCACGGTGAACCAGCGCATAGTAGCGCTTTTCAAGCTCCTGCTTATGCTCAATCTCCTCCTCTGCCAACCAGCGGAATAGCTCATGCGCCTCTCCTGGTGCGGTTGCATCAGCAAGTGAACGATACTGATCCATCGCCAAACGCTCCCGACTGAGGGCATACTCCAGAACATCCTGATCACTGCGCAACCGATCTGGATCAGGCGTCTGCAATGCATCAGAGAAGCGGAGATCCGTCACCGGCACCTCAATTTTCTGCTGAATCAGCTGATAGAGATCCGGGTGGTAGCGCAACTGCCCCAATCGATCCGCATGCTCTCGCTCCTCCTGTGCCAGTGACTCCACCAGCTCTCGTAACGGCTTGCTGACCCGCGCCTGTAACTGCTGATAAAAATTGGCCGCAGCCAGCTCAAACTGGATCGCCACATCGAGAATCTCGGTCAGACTGCGCAGATCGCGCAACCGCTCCTGTTTGCCAGAATCTCCCTCACGCATCATTCAATACCTCATCAATACTTGCGGCAACACGATGGCCATCAGCCACTGCATGGACCACATCCGGGCCGTTGACACAGTCTCCTGCCGCCCACAACCAGGATTCAGAGGTGCGCCCCTGCTCGCACACCTGCAGCCGTCCCCGCTCCCACTCCAGGCGCTCTGTGAGCTGATCCCCCAGCAGTTCCGGCGCATCCGACATCTGCCCAATCGCCTCAATCACCATCCCGGCTGGATGACACTGCTCATCCCCCTCGTCATAGTGAGGCGCGAAACGTCCTTGTTGATCAAAGATGGAACAGACCCCCCATGTCTTCAGCGACTGCAGCTGGCCATCCGATACCACACACTCCTGTGGCCCCCGAGAGGGGCAGATCGTCACTCCCTCTTCAGCGGCCTCTCGAATCTCTTCAGGGTCCGCAAGAAAATTCTCCTCGGTCTCCAGTGCGGTCACCACGGTTTTCACCACGCCCCACTGTTTTCGCTGCAAACGGGCAACCGTACGGGCAATATCCATGGCCACATTTCCTCCACCAATCACCACGACCTCTTCCGGCACCTCGAAGCTCTCCTCCTCCGTCACTTTGCGCAGCAACTCGACGGCAGAGCGCACCTGTGCATGATCCGACCCAGGAATCCGTGTCGAGCGCCCCAGATGGAGTCCAATCGCCAACACGACCGCATCATATTCCTGCTGCAGTTGATCCATGGAGAGCTCTTTCCCGATTTTTACTCCACAACGGATCTCCACGCCCATTGAGGTAATCACCTCAATATCCCGATCAAGCATCTCATAGGGGAGTCGATATTCTGGAATGCCATAACGGGGCATCCCACCTGGCTGATGACGGGCCTCAAAGACCACCACCTGATGTCCTTTTCGAACCAGATCCCACGCTGCCGTTAACCCGGCCGGTCCAGCACCCACTACAGCAACTTTTTTCCCTGTTGTACTCTCTGGCTTCTGCTCTTGAGCGATCTCCTTGACCCGCTCATGTGCCACCCCATCCATCGCATAACGCTTGAGCCAGCGAATCGCCAACGGTGTGCCACGCACGCCAATCGAACAGGCATCTTCACAGCGGTGGGTACAGACCCGTCCACAGACATGAGAGAAAGGGTTACTCTGATAGATCCAGCGTACCGCTTGCTCCAGATCTCCCTCATAGATGGAACGGATGTACTCTGGTGCATCCATATGGGTCGGGCAGGCATCATGACACATCCCACATTGCACGCAACGTGAGGCCTCGGCCATTGCCTGTTCTGGGGTGAAGCCCTCAACAATCTCTTCAAAGTTATCGCCACGGATCTCCGCAGCACGCTCTCCCATGGGTTGACGCCCCAGATTCAGCAGGTCTGAGGTTTCTGTTTTCTGCCACCCTTTCCCGTGAAACTGACCATGCATTCCAGTCTCATTGGGGAGGAAAAAATAGCTATCGATCTGTTCCTGATTACAGCTATGGACATACTCCTTCGACAGACTCAATGAGCCTGTGGGACAGATATCGACACAGAGCGCACACCAACAGCAACGCCCATAATCGACTGCCGGACGCAGGTTGCGAATACCCTGTTCAGGGTCATTCGGCAGATCAGGCACCTCAACCATGGTGATGGCCGCGTTGTCACAGATTTTCTGGCAGCTGCTACACCCCACACACTGTTGATGCTCATTCAGATGAAAACCACGGTATCCCTCTGCTGCGGAGCGCGGCTCCAGAGGCTCGGTCACTGCAGGCCGACTCAGGAAGGAGAGTGCCCGCAGAGGGCGGAGCAGGCTACCTTCATCTTTATAGTCAATCACCGATCCACCTCCGGTGGGCAAGCATCGAGCGAGAACATGGTCTGTGCCACATCCTCAATTCGACCGCCGGTGACCAACGCTTCCAGCACCTGCACGGCATGCATCGCCGAAGGGCCACGCACATGTACACGGCATGGCTTCTCACTACCATCAGAGACCACAAAATAACCCAGCTCCCCCTTGGAAGACTCGACTCGCGCATAGCTCTCCCCAGCCGGCACTCGCCATGCCAGCGGATTGGGAATCGGGCTTCGAATGGGTCCTCCAATATCAGGTAGCGCCTCCACTACCTGACGCACAATATGAATACTCTCGATCAGCTCACCACGCCGCACCAATGTGCGCGCCCAGGCGTCTCCGGCATCCTCAAGCGGAATCTCAAACGCAAGCTGGTCATAGACCAGATAAGGATCATCACGACGCACATCAAACGGTAGCCCACAGGCCCGCAGATTAGGGCCCGTGACCCCATACTCCAGCGCAAAAACCTGATCCATTGCCCCAACCCCTTTGGCTCGCTTGACGAAAACCCGGTTGGTAAAGAGCAGGTTGTCATAATCGGGCAGCCGCGATTCGATGTAATCCATCGTCTCCGTAACCCGTTGCAGAAAACCATCCGGTAGCTCACGCCGTACCCCACCAGGCAGATTGTAGATGCTATAGATACGCCCACCGGTGAACGCCTCAAACAGATCAAGAATCAGGTCGCGGTCAGCCACGCCCCAAAACATCGGGCTATACATACCAGTCGTCGCCGCATGCCCACCAAAGGTAAAGAGGTGGGCCGCGATTCTCGATAACTCCAGCTGCAGCACACGAATCCACTGCGCCCGCTCCGGCACCTCAATATTGGCAATCTGTTCCACCGCCATCGAGTAGCAGACCTCCATCGGCGAGGGGTCTGGTACACAAATCCGCGGCACCAGCGCAATATTCTGGATCCACAACCGCTGCTCCATCAATTTCTCAAAACCACGATGGAGATAACCGCCATCAGCATGGGCACGGACGACCGTATCCCCTTCAACCCGCACCTGTAGTGCGTAATTCCCCTCAATACCGGGATGGTTGGGACCAAAGTTGAGCTCGAACTCATGGCTCGGTGGGTGGTTAATCTGTTGGTAGTTCTCGGCGCGCATCGACTACTCCTGATCCTTTCGGCTACGGTGAACCAAATCTCCGCTCCAGTGCGGCTGTCCGGTTTCCGGGCGCTGACTGAAGCGCTGTTCGCTCGGCGGGATCACCACACCGCCACCGGCTGCGACAATCTCTTGCAGCCATTCAGGGTTGTACTGCTGCCAATCAAACATCTCTCCGACAAAGGCCTCGCTATCAAACTCTTTGCGCATTGGCGGCGGCCCATTCCACTCCGTAAGAATAAATTTCTCCATGTCTGGCGCCCCTTCGAAGTAGAGCCCATACATCTCATGGATATCACGTTCGAAGAAACCGGCAGGACGGTAGAGGTCATAGATCGACTGAAAACGACTCAACACTCGATCCACTCGAATGTGAACAGAGAGCAGCTGATTTTGCTCATAGGACCAGAGGTGATAGACCAGTTCGAACGCCCCCTCATCAATCCAGTCCACACAGGAAATTGCGGAGAGGTGCACAAAACCCATCTCCCCTTTGGCTGCCTCCAGCAGAGTTGTCAACTCCTCTGCGGGAAGATCGACCCGGTTACGACGCGTCTGCAGATTGGAGCGGGCAATCTCCATCCCCTCAATTCGTTTACAGAGTTGCTCCAACCATGGAGTGAAGGCATCAATAACTGGCATCGATTGATTCATGGCAACTCCTCCAGAGGGCGCAACGGGTGCTGTACCTGCTGCAACAGTTCGGTATGTTTTCCTCGGGTACCTGGCCCCACCAGCCCATAGTGCTCTGCCTCACCGATCACATCGACTGGCGTCTGCCACTGCTCCCCGAACAGGTGTTGCTGATTTCCCAGGTAGTAATCATAGTTCTGGTAATACTCTTTCCAGCTATTGGCCTCTCCCGACTCAATCTTCTTCATCAACTCGCGCAAACCGGCAATCACCGCCTCCGGGCGCGGCATACAACCAGCAATATAGAGATCAACCGGCATATATTCGTCAAGCCGCTTGGCCGTCGCATAACTCTGCCAATACATCCCACCATTGACAGTACAGGAGCAGATACCAATCACATACTTGGGCGACCCCATCTGCTCATAGGTCAGCATCACTCGCTTCAACGTCTTGATGGAGACATAACCAGTAATCAACAGAATATCCGCCTGACGCGGCGTCACCATTGGGGAGACTCCGAGCCGCTCCATATCAAAGCGGGAGGTCATGACGGGTGGAAGCTCGATGGCTCCACAGCCGGTGCAGTAGTGGAGAATGAAGAGGGAGCGGGCACGCGCAAAATTACTTAGCTCATCAAACACCCGTGACACCAGATTTCCATGTTCAGAGTACAAAAGCCACCCCCAATAGTCCGATCATTACCGGCCATTTCCACATCAGTCGCACCACATCCTCAGTTCGATAACGGGGAAAGAGATAAGCGATAGAGAGCGGAATCGTCAACACCAGGAAGCTCTTCAGCAGCAGGTCGATCCACCCGGTTCCACCGCCGAGAAAGAGAGAGGTATAGAGCACGGAGGCGGTATAGAACTGGAAGGACTGCATCACAAAGAGACCGCCTAGATATTTACCCCCCATCTCCACCATTGGTCCAGTCGCGATCTCCGCAGGTGCCACATAGATCTCAAACGGGTGCTTTCCAAGCAGCCCCTGCAAAGCAATCAGGCCCGCAAGCGCCAACAGCGGATACTCCACAATCCCCCAGCTACTGACTCCTCCCTGCTGCTGTGTAGAGATAATCTCCACCAGATTCGCACTCCCCGCATGGTAGGCGACACCAAAAACAACTATCACAAAGGGGATGTCATAAGCCAACATTGCTGTCAGTGCACGAGAGATGCCGATGGAACCATTGGGGTTGGCACACTGCCCTACGCCCAGCGCCAATCCAAGCGAAGGGATCATCATCATATAAGCGAGCGCAATCACTCCACCATAGCCAGCAACACCATCCATTCCAGGGACCGGCAGTAGCATCTCGGCGGCGATATAGCCCCCCATGGCCATCACAATTCCAATATCGTGCATGTAACCATGTGAGACCTGGGTCTCTTTGCTAAACAGCTTGATCACATCATAGAGCGGCTGCAACAGCGGCGGTCCAACACGACGTTGAATCCTTGCCCCCAGTCGGCGCATCCACAACACCATTCCCAGCCCCACCACAAATGCGATCAGTGGCATCAGCGTCAACTCAATGACCCAGTCCATCCAGCTCATTGTCCAGCCCCCCACCAAAGGAGCAGCACGACAATCAATAGTGGCGTCTGCACCAGACGGACACTGCCAAACAGCCCTGCAGACAGATCCGATAACAGCTCAACCACTCGAATCAGTGCGGACTCCATGCGCTGAAAGAGGCCACGATACCAGGGCAGAATCAGATGCATCAGCCCCGCATAGAAGTTATTGCTGTAGTGGTAGTGGTTGGAGGCGTGTAGAAAATGCCCTCCAGCGTAGTTATCAAACGGATGAATCCGACGGCTACGGCCTGCACGATAGAAGATCAATGCGCCGATCGCAAAGCTCCCCAAAAGAATCGCCGTCAACACGCGCATATCGAAGTTACCACTCGCGGTCATCACCCCGCCCATATGGTAGTCCGGCATCGATAGGCCCACTGCTGCAACCGCTTCGGCAACCCACTGTAGAGGAACTCCAGGGAATACGCCGGTCACAAAGATCACCAGAGAGAGCAGTAACATCGGCAACAACATGCTCCACTCGACCTCTTTCACCGCATGGTGCTCCAGACGCAAGGTTCCAAGGAAGGTATTGTGAATCAGCTTGTAGACAGAGAGGATCGTGCCTAGCGTACCAATCACGGCCCCCACAAAGAGCAGTAGCTCCCCCTGCTCCAGCAGGGAACGGTAGATCAACATTTTCGAGACAAAGCCATTCATCGGCGGCAACCCAGCGAGTCCGATAATGCCCACCAACATGGTCACAAAGGTAAGCGGCATCCTTACAATCAGTCCGCCCAGCTGATTCAGATCAGAGGTACCGGTTCGATAGATCACTGCCGTCACTGCAAAGAACAGGGCCGCCTGATAGGTTGCATGGTTGAAAACATGGAGCATGCCGCCCGCCACACCGAGAGGCTCCATCATCACAATCCCCAGCAACATATATCCGCCCTGACCAATGCCGTGCCAAGCCAACAGCTCTCGCGCATCATTCTGTCGCATCGCGGTAAAGGTTGGGAAGACAATCGTCGCCACAGCGACCCAAGCCAGCACCGTCTGTGGCGTCACGCCCAGCCACTCCAGATTCAGCCACGCCCCCCCGGACAGCTTGAATAGCACCACCACCATGGCAAACAGCCCAAGGCGAGAAGAGATTGCACCAAGAAAAGCCGATCCCGGCCCTGGTGTCTCTGCATAGGCAGGTGCCTGCCAGAGGTGGAATGGCAGCAACCCCATCTTGATTCCAAAACCACTCACGACCAACAGCAACAACAGGCCACTCTGCGGCTCAGAGAAGGCTGTCACCGACTCCCTGACCAGATCAAACTGCAGCGTTCCCAGATGAACTGCAATCATTGAGATCGCCGCAAAAATCATCATCGCACCAGACATGGCATAGATCAGATAGCGAATCGCCGCTTGCAGAGCAACGCCACCAGCCAGCGTCATCATCAAGAAGGCCGACCAGCTCGCCAGCTCCCAACCAATAAAGAGGGAGAGTAGATCTCCAGAGGAGAGTAGTAGCAGCATCGTTGCATTATTGATTGCCAGAGAAAAATGGAGCATCCGCAGACTTTTACCCTGCGCCCTGTAGTGTTCTCCCCACTCCCCCGCCATATAGAGCGATGCAAACAGTGCCGCAGCAACCGTAATCAGAGAGAAATAGAGCCCCATTCCATCCATGCTCCAGTGCATGGGATACTCCAGTAGCGTCAACTGCAGAGAGGCCTCTCGCACGACTTCAGGAAGGCTCATTCCCCCCAACAGAGAAAGCTGCAGCAGATAGAGCAGTGCCATCCCCCAGCTACCGGAACGACTGCGCGGTAGCAGCAACGCAACCACCGCCGTTGTCACTGCGACAACCCAGAGATGATCGAGCAACGTCCAGGTCGAAATCATTGTTTCTCTCCAAGCACGGTAGCGATCAACTGTCCTCGATCTGCGGCCTGAACAGCCACTTGCTCAACTTTGTCTGCAACCTCCTGAATCTGAACCGTGGTCCACAATAGCAACAGTGCCAATATAGCGCTGACTGCTGTGGCATCGATCCAGGATCGCTGCGCTCCATCAACCGCAACTGGCGCTACCATTGCCCCCTGTTGATACTGCTGAACCACCCGAAACAGGTAACTGGCCTCAACCACTGTCACAATCAAAAACAGTACGAGCGCAAGATGGTTCTCCCACCCACCGACACTCCACAAACCATTCAACAGAGAGAATTTTGCCCAGAATCCAGGAAGCGGTGGAACGCCAACAAGGGAGAGCGAGAAGAGAATAAACAGCGCAATGCCCCAACGCCCGAACCGGTCTTCGGTCAGCAGGAACAGTCCCGCCTTAACCAGTAGATGGTGCAGAGAGAGCACAATGCCGACAAACAGCCCAACCTCCAGCGAGAGAGAGAATGCAATCAGAATCATCCCCAGCTGGCCGATGGAAGAGAACGAAAGCATGCGCCGCAAGTCGCGGCTACGCCATGCAGCAAACTCTCCGGAGGCAACGCCCAATATCCCTAACCAGAGTAGCGCCTGGGCCGCCTCTGGCTGCGGAAAGAGCAGCAGTACAACTCTCAGGATCACCAATACTGCCAATTTTGAGATCACTCCAGCTAACAGCGCCGACAAGCGTGGAGAGATCACGCCATAAACCTCTGGCACCCAGCCATTCACTCCAAACAGCTCCGCCTTGACGCCAAAACCGACCAACATCAACAGAAAAGCGGCCAGTGGCAGTTCAACGGTTCCCAGACTGACCAGTTGCGCAAGATGAGCAAGATTGAGCGTTCCCGTCTGATGGTAGATGAGCGCAATCCCCGACAGGATCAGTACCGCACCCAACCCACTCAGAATCAGATAGCGAAAACTGGCCGTTGCCGCTGCACGACTCTTATTGATTGCAACCAGGCCGAAGGTGGCTACTGCCAGTAGCTCATAAAAAACATACAGATTGAACAGATCCCCAGAGAGAACCATGCCTGTGGCGGATGCTGCCAACAGCAACATCAACACCTGCTGACGGATAGAGTGGCTGGGTGGCCACAGCAGGAGCAACGAGAACTGCAGTGCAACCAGCAATCCCCAAGAGAGACCATCCAGATAGAAGTTGATGCCCATTGGGACCACAAAACCACCCATCACCATCGAAATCGGCTGTTGAGATAAGCTCTCCCCCAACATGGCACTCAGTGCCAATGTCGCCATAATGGTCGCTGGAGCAATCCAGTAGACCCGGCGTTGCCTTTCTGAACCCGCCACCATAGAAAGCGGCTGCAGCAGAAAGGCAGCCAGTAATGGCAGTGCAACCAACAGAGCGATCCACTCAGCGCGCATCAGTTGCCTCCTCAACAGAGGGGTGTAGCGGACGCTCTCCAACCGGTGCATGGGGCGAGCGTTCACTATCAACACCCAACGTTCGATCCAACGCTACCTCCATCTGCTCCGTCACCGGATGACGCTGCAAGGTGCCACTCTGCTGTCGAATCCGAATCAACAATGAAATGGCCAGTGCCTGAATTCCAACACCAATCACGATCGCCGTCAGCACCATCGCCTGCGGCAGTGGATCAACCATCTGCGCAGGAAAACTTCCGTTCACCCAGATCGGTGCCTCGGCACCAAATCGATACCCCGAAAGCACCAGCAGAAGGTTGGCCCCAGCCTCGGCAATCACCAGTGCCAATACGACACGAAACAGGTGACGAGAGAGCACCAGACCGGCTATCCCGATAACCAGCAACCCCACTGCGCCCATATAGAGTAGAGCCTCCATCACTGCTCCTCTCCAGTAAGGTGCAACAGTAGTGCAGCAAGCTCTGCCCCAACCTTCAGTCCAACAGCCAGATAGAGCAATGGTAATGTTCCTGCAGAGACCAGTGTTCCCACCGTCCCCACACCAAGTAGCGGCATCAGAAATGCGCCACCTCCCACCAGAGCAATCAGCCCGATCCCAATAAAGAGTGCCCCCGCTCCCCCCTCGATCCAGCGAATCCCCGCTTCCGCAATCGGTGTTCGGTATCCACCCGAGCGGGCCAGTGCCGGCAGAAACAGCGCAACGGCAAGAATGACCCCACCCTGAAACCCACCCCCCGGGGTTAGATGTCCATGCAGAATAATGTAGAAGCCTACCAGCAACAGAAGTGGCAGCAAGATGCTCGCTGCATGGTCAAATATCTCGCCAAGGAAAACCGTCGCTTTTGACGCTTCTCTCTGCTGCCCCACCAAAATCAATCCCACCGCAGTGGCAGAAGCAAACAAAATCGCCAACTCACCCAGCGTATCCAATCCGCGATACCCCAGCACCACTGCAGTAACCAGGTTAGCCGTTCCCAATGCCTCTGCGCCCTGCTGCTGGATCATCTCTCCAACCTGCATGGGAGGTACACCAAATGGGCCCGCCACCAACAGAGAGAAGAGCAGAAAACCGAGTCCGACACTAAACAGTAACGGCGTCCATTGCAGTGATCGCTGCTCTCGGCTCATTGTTCTCCCTCGTTCTTGCGCTCTCGCAACAGGTCTAGTCGACTGAGCGCCAGCGCTAGAATCAGGCTTCCCAAGCCTGCACCCACCACCCCCTCCGTCATTGCCACATCGGGCGCCTTCAGTACAACAAAGAGCAGGGTAAGCCCCAGCGAAAGCACAGAGGTTGCAGCGACCGCAACCAGATGGCTATTTGCAAGCAGCGCCATCAACGCCGCCGCCAGCATCACAACCACCAATAATCCAACCAGGATCAACGCCATCTCACTACTCATGAGACTCTCCTGACCGTCTCCACGGTTCGATTCCGCTACGGAAGAAGGCTCGAGCAAGGGTGGATGAACCCACTGGATTGGTCAGTAAGATCAACAGGGCCACCACCAGCAGCTTGGGCCACCACTGTGGCTGATGCAGCGCAATGCCGAGAAGAATCGAGAGCGTTCCCAACGTGACTGCCTTGGTTCCCGCCTGGATCCGATTATAGACATCAGGCATACGAATCAGGCCTAACGCCCCCAGAAAGAGGAAGAGCGCCCCAATCACCAGCAACAGATCACCGAGAAGAGTCATCTCTCTTCACTCCCGCTTTCTGCCTCAATGGCTCGAGCCAGCGCAACGACCCCGACAAAGGCCAGCGCTCCAAACAGTAACCCCAGATCAAGATAGAGAGCACTCTCAAACCACAGCGCCAATAACATCACCAACGCCGTTGAGATCACCGCAAGGGTATCAGCCACTACAATCCGATCCGCTGTTGTCGGGCCAAGAATCATCCGCACCAACCCCAGCATCATGGCACTCCCAACCAATATCAGAACCACGACTCCAACCCAAGGGCTCATCGCATAAACCCCCGGATCTCTCTCTCAAACCGCCCGGCAATCTCTTCCGTCGCCTGCTGTAGTGTCTGCTCGCTATCTGATGCCCCTTGCAATCCTGAGCCATCAATCCAATGAACCTGTAGCCGCTCTCCTTTCAGATCAACCACCAGGGTACCGGGGGTCAAAGTAATCGTATTCGCGAGCAATAGTCTTGCTGCATTCGACTGTAGAGAGGTCTCGATCTCGACCAGTACGGGCTGGATCGGCAGCGATGGAGAAAGCACCCGTCGCGCCATATCCAAATTGGCCTGAATCAGCGCAACAAAGAAAGTCCAAAGATAGCGCAGCAGTGCAACCAGCGCAGGGAGAGTAAAGATTACCGCAGCTTGATCCGCAGAGGCCGATGAGCGGTGACGAACGAGCAAAACCACAATCGCAGAAACAGCGGCGCCTACCACCCACTCAGAGAGAGCCAGTGACCCGGCAAGCAACATCCACAACACCAGCAAAACGACAAAAAGGGGCATCTATTTTCTCCAGCTGCAACGAGGTAACAACTATTGAATGAATGAGTATCCCAGTCGACCCAACCCATTGATTTGATTTTAATCAACAAATCCGCCAATATCTCACTCTGTCGGGTAACCATTAACCTATGATCGTTTTTATGAA
>CAZKCT010000013.1:0-45144 GCA_964551545.1 uncultured Piscirickettsiaceae bacterium
CAATAAGCAATTCTTGACATGAGTCAATTACTCAGGTGGGCGCTACTCCTATGCTTCCAACCTCATCGGAGATCGACTTCCCCACTGTTAAAGAAGATTATGACCACACGCCTCCTCCTCTTCCTGCTGCTCTCTGCAACTGCAGCCAGCGCATCGACCACTCCTACTGCAGAGCGAAAAAATGAGATTGGACACTTGGTTCAACAGGACTGTGGGTCTTGTCATGGACTTACTCTCAAAGGAGGACTGGGTCCATCTCTTGAACCGGAGCGGCTACGCCAGTACCCACAAGACTATCTGGAGATGACCATTCTCCATGGACGTCCGGGCACCCCCATGCCGCCATGGAGTGCAATTCTTACCGCTGAAGAGATTAATTACATTGCCACCCAACTCCTGAAAGGAACCTGGTATGTCCAATAGACCCCACCTGTTTATTCGCATCGCACTTTTGCTTACTGCGGCACTCTCTCTACCATCCTACAGCTGCGAGACTCGCGGAACGGGTGATCTTGGTCTGGTCATCGAACGTGCCAGTGGTTCCATTCAAATCATTGAAACAACCCACCACACCAGCCTAGGAAGAGTCGAGGGGTTAGGAGATCTCTCACACGCCTCAGCCGTCTTCTCCAGAGATGCACGCTACGCTTTTATCTTTGGTCGCGATGGCGGACTGACCAAGATTGATCTGCTCTGCAAGAAGATCAATCATCGGATTATTCAAGGTGGAAACAGCATTGGGGGTGCCATTTCACAGAACGGAAAGTGGATTGCCGTCTCTAACTACGAGCCTGGTGGTGTACGAATTTTCAACAGTCAGACACTAGAGATGGTCGCCGATATTCCCGCCACCGCCATCTCTGACACCAAGCACTCACGCACTGTCGGTCTGGTCGACGCGCCAGGAAACCGCTTCGTCTTCAGTCTGTTTGATACCGGCGAGACCTGGGTGGTAAAAATGCATGCTGATGAGAGCCACAGCCTGCAGAAATTTACCAATGTAGGTATTCAGCCTTATGACGCACTGATCACTCCGGATGGACGCACCTATATCACCGGCCTGTTTGGAGAGGATGGGCTAGCTCTGTTTGATCTCTGGAATCTCGACCAAGGGGCCACCCGGATTCTTGACCACTACGGCCGTGGGGAGCAGAAACTTCCTGTCTACAAGATGCCCCATCTCGAAGGGTGGGCTCAAGCTGGAGATCGCACTTTTCTTCCCGCAGTTGGACACCATGAAGTGTTAGTCGTCAACAGCGGAAAGTGGAATGAAGTTGGAAGAATTCCGGTTCACAGCCAGCCGGTCTTCGCAATGAGTCGACCTGATGGACGTCAGGTTTGGGTTAATTTCGCCTTCCCCCACAATGACACTTTACAGGTAATCGACACTCAATCTATGAAGATCATTCACCAGATGCGGCCTGGCAAGGGGGTGCTGCACATGGAGTTCACACCACGCGGAGAGGAGGTGTGGGTATCGGTTCGAGACAAGAATCGCGTCGATATCTATGACACGGAGAATTTTGAGCTGATCAAGAGCCTTCCAGCTGAGACGCCCAGCGGTATCTTCTTCACCAGTCGCTCAGGGCAGATTGGGTTATAGCCCTGCTATCATCAGACTGACAGAGCCAACTGTTCTGTCAGTTCGGTTTTAAGCAGCAGATGCTTGAACCACTCCGTATAGAGTTCTGGCTTGTCATTAAGCTCTTCTAATAGCGTTTTAATCTCTATCCAACGATATTCACAGACCTCTTCTGCATTGGGTCGTATCTCACCATCATAAGAGCCTTGATAGATATCATTGCACTCATGCTCAATCATCCCGCACTTAAGCTTCAGGTTATAGGTGATATTGGTCACCTTTCTTAGTTCACAGGTAAACCCCATCTCATCAAATAGTCGGCTTTTAGCCTCCTCTCCACTTTTCTGCCTATTCAGAATTGGATGGCTACAGCAGCTATTCGACCACAACCCGGCAGAGTGATACTTTTCAAGCGCTCTCCGTTGCAACAGCAGCTCTCCACTCTGATTAAAGACAAAAATGGAAAAAGCCCTATGTAGATCTCCATCAATATGTGCCAAATCCTTCTCTTTCAGGCCCACTCTATTGTTGTTTTCATCAACCACCACCACCTGTTTTCTCATACATACCTCTTAATCATCTTGCCGCACAATCGCTTTATAGTATGCGTCTCACAAGTTTGTCTATACTATTTATTCAATGCGTTGGTAACTAATATGCCGCTTATCCCAAAACAATTTATAAAGATTTGTTTTGAGTCAATTTCAGCTGCCACAGAAACAGGGATAATTCATTCCATCTTGAACCGAGGGCACAGCATGCAGTCAGCATCGTTATCACTACAAGATCGCAGATTACTGAATGAGTTCCAGCATCATTTCCCACTCAGCGGGCGCCCATATGCTGAACTGGCTGAGCGCCTTGGAAGCAGTGAAGATGAGGTAATCGCTCAAATTAAACGCCTGAAAGAGGCTGGGCTGATCAGCCGGGTCGGTGCAGTTATTCAACCACACACCATCGGTTACAGCACGTTGGCCGCAATGGCAGTACCTACCAACTTAGTTGGTAGCACCGTTGAGATCATCAACCGAATCCCTCAGGTTAACCATAACTACGAACGTGAAAATGAGATGAATCTCTGGTTTGTAGTCACCGCAGAAGATGAAATACATCTCAATGAGATCCTCAAGCAACTAGAGCAAGAGAGCGGCTACCCTGTACACTCCTTCCCAATGGAGCGCGACTTCCACATCGATCTCGGTTTCAATCTGGACTGGAAACATCCTTACCCCGCCACACAACCTAACATCCACCCGGTTGCCTTCTCATGAAACAGAGCACTCCCTCTTATCAGATCAGTGATGCAGACCGTCAGGTGCTTGAGTCCATTCAGGGCGGCTTACCGCTGACCTCCCACCCTTATGCAGAAGTCGGTCGCCAGATTGGACTGAGTGAAGAGGCAGTCATTGAGCGGATTCAGGCACTACAGCAGAACGGCGTGATCCGCAGAATGGGCATCATTGTTCACCACCGCCCATTGGGCTATCAAGCCAATGCCATGGTGGTATGGAACCTATCGAGCGATCAGATCGAATCCTTCGGCCATCAGGTATCTGCTCTCGATTTTGTTACCCTCTGCTATCAACGCACCCCCAAACCTCCTCACTGGCCCTACACCCTCTACACCATGATTCACGGCAAAGACCGGGAGAGTGTGCTGGCACACGTCAAGACATTGAAATCATTGGCTCCAACTGAAGATATCGACCACCAAGTCCTCTTCAGCAGTCGCCGCTTCAAGCAGCAAGGTGCACGCTATTTTACAAAAAAGCAGTCCACAGCCAGACAACCTCAATCTAGGCTGGAGACCACGGTTACCCAATGAAAACCCCCAGCCCAGCACCTGTGCTGGATGCCATCAATCGCACCCTGATCAATATGCTACAGGGGGGATTTCCGATTTCAGAAACCCCCTACCAAGAGGTTGCCAACAAGGTCGGTATCTCTGAAGAGGAGCTTTTGTGGCGTTTGGAGGTAATGAAGACAGACGGCATCTACTCCCGTTTCGGCCCCCTCTTCAATGCCGAAGCACTAGGCGGCGCAGTAACACTGGCGGCACTGGCAGTACCTGCGCAGGAGTATGAGCGGGTGACCGAACTGGTCAATGCACATGACGAGGTGGCCCACAACTACCAACGGGCCCACCATTACACCCAAACCCACTTCAATATGTGGTTTGTGATCTCCACCGAAACGCGAGAAAAGATCGATGAGGTGATCCAGAAAATTGAAGAGGATACCGGGCTCACCGTCCATAATATGCCGAAGTTGAAAGAGTACTTCCTCGAACTAAAATTTACACTCTGATATAGAAATGGACGAAGTCGATCGCATCATTATTGCAGCAACTCAGGAGGGTATTCCGCTTGCTTCCAATCCCTATGCAGAGATTGGAAATGAAGTTGGAATCTCACCCAAAGAGGTGATGACACGAATGCAGGCAATGCTCGACAATGGCATTATTCGGCGCATCGGCATCATCCCCAACCACTACAAACTGGGCTTCAAGTCCAACGGCATGACGGTCTGGAATGTCCCTGATGATCAGATCGACGTACTCGGTGAAGCGGTAGGAAGACTCGAATTTGTCAGCCATTGCTATCAGCGTCCCCGCCACCTCCCTGACTGGCCGTACAACCTGTTTGCGATGGTGCATGGGCGAACCCGTAATGAGGTTTTTAACAAGACAGAAGAGATCAAACTGTTGCTAGGGGATGCGGTTGCCGAGCATGACATTCTCTTCAGCAAACAAATTTTAAAGAAGACCGGCTTTCGGCTGCAGCAATCCCCTCACCTTCCCAGAAACAGCTAGCACCATGTTTCGCATCAGCCAGTACATGAAGGCAATTCGCCACCCTGCGCCCATCACGCCATCCCGTTCACCTTCTGGCCCCGTTGTGATCTGGAACCTGATCCGGCGCTGCAACCTTACCTGCAAGCACTGCTACTCCATCTCTGCTGACACCCAGTTCAAGGGGGAACTCGACACCGACGAGGTCTATACTGTGCTGGACGACCTGAAACAGTTTGGCGTACCGGTATTGATTCTCTCTGGCGGGGAGCCACTGATGCGCACTGACATCTTTGATGTCTCCCACCGCGCCAAGGCAATGGGATTCTATGTCGGCCTCTCTACCAACGGTACCCTGATTGACGAGAGAAATATCGAGAAAATTGCTGCCGTAGGCTACAACTATGTCGGCATTAGCATTGATGGAATGGAGCAGACCCACGACCGATTTCGTCGACTGGAAGGGGCCTTTCAACAATCGATGCACGGGATTGAGCTCTGCCAGCAGCATGATATCAAGGTTGGGCTACGCTTCACCCTGACCCAGGAAAATGCTCATGATCTGGAACCACTACTGGATCTGACACAAAGGCTTGGAGTCGATAAGTTCTACCTCTCCCACCTCAACTACGCGGGACGAGGAAACAAGAACCGCAAAGAGGATGCCCACCACCAGACTACACGTCAAGCCATGGATCTACTGTTCCAGCGTGCCTGGGAGCACTCTGACAAAGAAGACGGCATAGAGTTTGTCACTGGCAATAACGATGCTGATGGACTTTACCTTCTCCACTGGGTTGCCCAGCACTTTCCGCAACGGGTCGATGAAATACGACAGCGACTGGAACAGTGGGGCGGAAACCAGACTGGAATCTATATTGCCAACATCGACAATCTCGGAAAGGTCCACCCTGACACCATGTGGTGGGACACGACCATCGGCTCTGTACGTGAGCGCCCTTTCTCCAAGATCTGGGAGGATCGTAGCAATCCATTGATGGATGGGCTCAAACAGAAGCCCCGCCCAGTCACCGGGCGCTGTTCGACATGCAACGGCCTTGCCATCTGCGGCGGGAACACTCGGGTACGGGCTCTACAGACCACCGGGGATCTATGGGCCGAAGATCCCGGCTGTTATCTGACGGATGAAGAGATACAGGAAAACTGAAAGCCTCAAATTACATCTACTAAAGGGTATAGAACCATGCCTGCTGCCAACCGCCTACTGTCTTCACTACTCTTTTCTTCTCTCGTCACTTGCAGCCTGCCATTGACTGCAGCTGCGACTCAACAGACCGAAGACCTCTATCAACAGAATTGCGCCGCCTGTCATGGTGCCGACCGACTGGGCCTGGTTGGGCCAGCCCTGCTACCGGAGAACCTAAAGCGTTTGCGGAAAAAATCGGCCATCACCACCATTCGTGATGGACGTCCAGCCACCCAGATGCCCGCCTTTGTAGAGAAACTCAATGGCGAGCAGATCAGTGCACTAGTTGACCACATCTATCAGCCATTGCCAAAGGTACCACAATGGCAGCAGGCAGAAATCAAGAAGAGCCACACCCAGTTTGTGCCACTTGAGACACTACCCACAGCCCCACAGCATGACGCCGACCCGCTCAATCTATTCTTTGTGGTCGAGGCAGGAGATCATCACGCCACTATTCTAGATGGCGACAAACTGGAGCCAATCACCCGTTTCAAAACTCGCTTTGCGCTTCATGGTGGTGCAAAGTACTCTCCAGATGGGCGCTTCGTCTATTACGCCACCCGAGATGGATGGGTCACACTATTTGATCTCCACAGCATGCAGAAGGTGGCTGAAGTACGGGCCGGAATCAACACACGCAACATCGCCATCTCTGGAGACGGCAAGCTGGTTGCCGTCGGCAACTATCTCCCTCACAATCTTGTGTTACTCAATGCGAATGATCTGAGTCTCAACACCATTCTTCCAATCAAGAGTGGTAAAGAGACCTCTCGCGTCAGCGCTGTCTACGATGCCACGCCACGCAACAGCTTTATTCTCGCACTAAAAGACCTTCCAGAGATCTGGGAAATCCCCTATGAACCAGGAGAGAGTGGTGGCTGGCAACATGACTACCGGGAGGGCCAAGCAGAAGGCAACCCCCCATTCACGCCAAGAAAGATCCATCTTAAAACAGCACTTGACGACTTCTTCTTTGACCAGAGCTACACCTTTGTGATGGGCGCCTCACGGCAAGGGGGTGGTTCTGTCATCGACATGGACTTGGGTAGAAAAGTGGCCACACTGGAACTCGACGGCATGCCTCACCTTGGATCCGGCATCACCTGGAAACGGAGCAATCAACAGGTCATGGCAACCCCAAACCTGCGTAAAGGGGCGCTCACCGTGATTGATATGAAGCACTGGAAAACCATTGGTGAGATTAAAACCAAAGGTCCTGGTTTTTTCATGCGTAGCCATGAGAAAAGCCGCTATGCCTGGGCTGATGTCTTCTTTGGCCCACATCGAGATCTGGTTCACATCATCGACAAAGAGAGCTTGGAGATTGTAAAAACCGTTCGTCCAGCACCCGGCAAGACTGCTGCCCATATCGAATTTACCCGAGATGGGCGCTATGCACTCCTCAGTATCTGGGAAGAGGATGGTGCACTGGTGATCTACGACGGAGACACCCTAGAAGAGGTGAAACGAATCCCAATGAAAAAGCCGGTCGGAAAATATAATGTCTTCAACAAGATCACAAGATCTGAAGGCACAAGCCACTAAGGTAAGGTTATTTACAGTGTCTTCGAAGGGTTGGCACACTATACGTGATGCTCATGACCCACTTCTGATTAGGTCGATTCACTTCCAAGTGGCACAGTAGGCAGGGGTAGACCTCATGGCCAGGGTGCTTCTTACTGGTATTGGTATTGGGCTTGCAGTAGAGGGGGCGGGCAATCGTCTCACCCTTCAGGGGGAGGCGGTGACCGTCACTCAGAACCGCACACTACAGCATACGGATTACTTAAATCAGGCAAGATAAGCTCCGCTATCTTTGGTGATAAGCGATATAGAGAACAAATTCCACAATGGTAAAGAGCGCTACTGCTCCGGCCTGATGAATCGATGCAAGCGTCGTTGGTACAATCAATAGCAATGTACTGATGCCTAAGGCTACTTGTATAACAACCATGAGCAACAGTGCATTGACTCCAATGCGAGCATATCGGGTAAGTGGTTCTGCTCGGTGACGCAGCCAAAACAGTACCGTCGCCAGCAACACTGTAATTGCCAGAATACGGTGATCAAACTGTACTGTGGTTCTGTTCTCAAAGAAGTTAACCCACAGCGGACTATCTCTAAATAGCCCCTCCGGCAGGTATTGACCATTCATATCAGGAAATGTGTTGTAACCGTACCCAGCTTTTAGGCCTGCCACAAACCCTCCTGAGAGGATCGTGACCACTATCAAGATGGCCAGCATGCGTGCCCCGGAAAAAAGCTTAGGAGCGTATTCCACTCCCCTAGTTAATTCTACCTTGGCAACCAAATAATCCATCGCAGTCCAGAATAGGTAAGCATAGATGATAAAGGCTGCAGCGAGGTGTGCAGTCAATCGATACTGACTGACATGAGGATTATCCACTAAACCACTTTTTACCATGTACCAACCCAACACCCCTTGCAATCCCCCCAACAAGAACATCAGGATGAAACGTGGAGCGGCTTGGCGCTCTATCTTTCCACTAAAATAGAAGTAGAGAAACGGTAACAGAAACGAGAGGCCAATCAGCCGCCCTAGCACCCGATGGAGAAACTCCAGCCAAAAGATCGACTTGAACCCCTCCAGATCCATTCCAATATTAATCTTCTGATATTCTGGAGAGCCGCGATAGAGTTCAAAAATCTGCTCCCACTGCAACTGCGTCAATGGTGGAACCCATCCCATTAACGGGTCCCAATCCACCATAGATAGTCCTGAGCCAGTCAGACGGGTCACTCCGCCCAGTATTACCATGGCATAGATCAAAAGGCAGACGGTAATCAGCCATACGCCAATCTGGCGACTATGCTTCAGTGTCAATTCAGAGTTGCCCACGACTTGTATTATCAGTTATTGAGGCGACCCTAGCGCCCGATACAAACAGGTAGACAGTCACCATAGCAATCAGTAGCTGAGAAAATAGTGAGTGGAGAGAGGTGATGAGCAATGGTAGCTGCTGCTCAACCATCACCACTCCCAGCTGTATCTGCACAAACAGCATTACAAGTAACAACAACAGGAAATTTCTCGTGAATGATTCTCCCCTCCTGACTGCTCTCAGCAACATGGCGCCAAAATAGAGCAGCGCAACCAAAGCAGAGAAACGGTGCATTATATGCATCTGAATGAGGGGGTTGTTTGACCACCATTCTCCATTACAGTCGGGGAGCGTTGTGCATGCCATCCCAGCAAAAGATGATGACACCATCCCTCCCTGAACGAACAGGGTAAATAGCATTACTCCCCCCGCTAATATCATCACCTTTTTGAGTGACCACTGCAATTCCCAACCCAACAGCAATACAACCAACAGTGTCGATACCACTAGCAGCAGCAACCCTCCTAATTGATTACCCATCACCACCATAAGTGCCAAAGATCCCCCAGTAGCCGCCCCTAACCCTGCAAGCCACAAGACAGCAGCTCCCATTACAAACGCAAGGCGTTTGGGTAGAGGTGCGCCCCCCTCTTTGCGAAATAGCATGATGTTAATGATCAATACAAAAACTGCAATCACTGATGCAATGACACGATGTATTACTGTTACCACATGGTATCGGGGACTCTCATCCTCGGCAAAAAGAATTGGCTGGCCACTAACACCAACTTGCTGATAACAGACAGGGCGCTCAATGCACTCGAGGCCAGATTTTGCATGCCTGAGAAACGAACTGGTAACGTTAAGCACAACCACCAATAAGACAGTCAGTACTGCCAAATTACGCACTAATGCTGACACCGGCGATTACTCTCTTCTCTCTGGTCTCTCACCAAAGAGTTCGTTCTTGTTCTTCTGAATAAATTCATCCCCAGCCTTTCCATTGGCCAAACGAATATATTTTGGAGTCTTCTGCCAATCCACATGGTCAAAACCAAGCTTGAAGTCCCAAGCCCATGCACTCCCACCTTGAAAGGCATAGGTTGACGCTGTCCAGTAATCCGCTGACTGTGTGTTTGGAAAGAAGTTTCGGAAGATGGGGTCAATCTCTCTATTCTTACTGATAAAAACAATCGAGCCCATCTCAATATTCTCAGGCAGATGCCACTCTTTCAGACCACAAAGCCCCTCTTCATTGAACGCCTTTACATAGGAAATTGCATCACAATCACTTCCTGTACAGCTGCCTCCATTCGCAACGCCAACAAAATTTTTCCGCATGTCGGGATCATACCAAGTATAAGTATTTTTAGCGGATCGCAACCCCGGCTTGTTATCCTTTACCTCCCAGTGGATACCTGTGTTTTTATCATAAACACAAGACCATGGTTCCTCATCATAATTTCCATTCCCACTATAGACCGAGCCATCTGCAGCAACCCTGACAAAACTCTCTTCACGCTTGATACGGTCATCCTCTGACAACTGATCACATCCCATCAATGGCAGTGACAATAAGAGAACAGTTATTGTTTTTTTTATCATCGTCTAGGTCTACTCATTATCTTGTTTTAATGGAATATCTGAACAAACTACGTGGCAGTTGATCAGCCTCGGATCAGCCTCGCTGATTATACTATTATTCCACTCTCATAAGCATCTTCCCTCACTCTATAACTTGATCTGAATCAGCTACCACATCCAACTGGGTGGCACTCACCCTAACTGCCCCGTACAATCCATATTCGAAGCACAGCGCTATAGAAAACACAGGGGAAATTGATGAAAGAGCTGAGTACTTTCTGGATTGTCGGAATTGTTTTTAACGTGACGGTATTCACTCTGGCGTTCATTTGGCTTTACAACATCATGAAGAAACCCAGTGACGAAGAGAAGGATAACGATTAATCATGAGCCCTCAACCAGATTATCAACCCACTGTCCATGACTCGTTGCAGTCACAGGTTCGTGGATGGACTTATTTGGCACTTGCATCCCTGATCGTACCTGGACTAACCGCTATTCTCCTGGTACTACTTCGTACCATAGTGGTTGACACAGCATCATGGACTGACCTGTTTCGTACAGCTCTAGTCGTCCATGTCGACCTCTCGGTATTCGTCTGGTTTCTGTCGATTGGAGGGGCACTGTGGAGTAGCCAACTAAACCAGCCAACAGCGCTTTCAACATGGTCACTTCGCCTTGCCGTTACTGGAACTGTGATTATCTCGATTGCCCCACTGTTGGGGGCAACTACACCGGTGATGAACAACTATATCCCGGTATTGGATCACCCTATATTCCACTTTGGATTAGCCCTGTTCGCTATTGGAATACTACTACTTGCACCTGACACCATCAACCAACGTCCAAAGCTACTGCCCGATTCAGCCGATGAACTACAACGACTGGGGGGATGGCTTGCGATGCTGGCAACACTGATTGCTGCCGCAGCCTTTATCCATACACTTCTATCAATCCCAACAGATCCAGAGAGAGCTGCAGTCACCTATTATGAAATACTGTTCTGGTCCGATGGTCATATCCTGCAATTCACTTACACTACACTGCTGGTGATCGCATGGCTGGCACTAGGGTCAGCCCTGAAGATCCGTCCAGTACCAGCACCGCGGACAACTGCTGTCATGCTGCTCATTGGGTTTGCCCCACTTATTCTGGTACCGTGGATTCTCATCTCATTTGACGTGCTCTCTACTGAATACAGGGGCTGGTTTACTTGGCTCATGCGCTATGGAAACAGTCTAGCTCCGACTTTAGTTGCCGCTTTCCTGATGCTTGGCTTAATCCGCACAGCAGGGCAATCACTCAATAGCCGTGAGAACGCCCCACTAACTGGCTCATTGATCGCATCCTTTCTTCTGTTTGCAGCCGGAGGGATAATCGGCTTTATGATCTCCGGGGTCAATACCATCATCCCGGCACACTACCACGGTTCTATTGTTGGGGTAACACTGGCATTTATGGGACTGGTCTACCTGATGTTACCTCGCATGGGATTCTCTACCCCAGTCGGGCGCATGGCAAACTTACAGCCCTATATCTATGCCGTAGGCCAACTGATGCATGTGGCTGGGTTGGCAATTTCAGGTAGTCACGGTGCATTTAGAAAAACCGTAGGTGGCTCTGTAGGGGCTGATGATCTCTATGGCATGTTAAGCACCAGCTTAACCAGGATCGGCGGACTATTGGCCGTAATTGGAGGCATACTGTTTCTGGTTGTTTGCTGGAAATCGATTCGCAACCGCTACCAACCACTCTGAATTGCTGCAAGATCACGCACCAACACTTCCGGCTGGTGTGGTGTGGAAAAGAGGGCGCTCATCTCCCCCTTTGGATCTAACAAATAGATAGAGGCTGAATGATTAATGAGGTAGGTGCCACCCACCCCCTCTGGAACCTCTCCTCCTGGTTCAACCACCAACTCTTTACCATCTACCATATAGACTCGCTCATAACGTGCTCCCATTGAGCGAGAAAGCTGATCAACCATCTCTTGCGTTCCAGTCACACCCAAAAATGAGGGATGAAAATAGCTGACATACTTCTGCAGTGCTTCTGGAGTATCATGCTGTGGATCTACTGAAACAAAAACCACCTGAGGTGCCTCTTCAACAGCTCCCGGGCTCTCTTCAATCTTGTGCATCATCTCTGCCATGGTAAAGAGCTCTGTCGGACAGACATCGGGGCAACGGGAGTATCCAAAAAAGAAGAGCGACCATTTCCCCTTGAAACCCTCTTGGGTCATTATCCCCATATCATGATTGACCAACTCAAAAGAGGGAATTATTTTTGCTGGACGCAGTATTGTGGCCGCCTCAGTACTAGGTGGATCTGCAGGGCCACACCCTTCTAACAGCAGCAGCATGCCAACAAGTAGAACTCTTAACTCTTTTCGTACCATTTTTATATCCCACTATTATTCCATTGAAGCAGCTGCCATAAAGTAACTCGATTCATTACATATCATAATCACTGAGCTTGGGACTATATGGCGAGACCACAGACATAAGCTTGATAGAGATCAAAATTTTGCACCACTCTCTCCCACCATCACCTGAACCTCTATATAATGAGAGCCGACAATCAATATGTCATATCGTTGATACTGACACGCAGGAGATAACCCTATGGAGATGGTCCTCTACACTATCGTTGCTGTTGTCCTCTATTTGGTTTCGGATCGGATTCTACTCTTTCTGGAACAGGTCAACGGAGGCACACTCCCATACCGAAGTGTGGTGTTCTTTGTCATCATTATGGTACTTGCTGTGGTTGCGTTTGACATCATTGAGAATATGTTGATGCCTAGTGATAATCCTCAATTTCCCGATGGCTCATTCCCAACCATCCCTCAGCAATAGGTAAAAAAGTAACCGGTCGAAAAAGAGCGTTGTTCACTCTCTTTTTCCAGATACCAACTACCCTTTATTCTGGATTGTAGCGTTTATTACTCTCACACATGGCCCCCTTCGAACGCCAACGGCCATCCTCCTGAGTAAAACTGCTACGAGGAACTTCATATTCCTCTCCTTTCTTATTTTCGTAGATCTTTACCCTAGATGGATCAGGTTCACGCGCCCTTAGCAATCTCCCTAAGCTACAGAGAGTGTCGGCAAAATATTCAATTTTCATATCCGTGTAAAAACCACCCTCACAATCTGTATCACAGTAGTCTTCATTTTTGAAAATATCGACAACCGCTCTGAACGCATAGAGCGGGCGCTCCTCATTATGGCTGAATACCCCCATACTCCAACTCTCCTCAATTATGTTTGCTTATCCAATTCCTGTAAAAAACACCACCTGCAAAGCAGATGTACCGATATCGTCACTCCTGCAAATTAAAAATACCGTGCCCCATACTTGAATAGTTTTCTTTTTGAGAGAGCCACTATTGAAAGTAGCGCAACCTACTCAAAAATAAACTCTCTATGCTTGGAGTCAAAATCAACCACCAAAATCTCTGTTGGAGCGAGATCGACATGCCGTTCAGCGACATGGTTAAACCCATCTGTCTCGATGTTATCGCGCATTTTTACCCGGATATGGTGCTTTCCAGAAGGCACCTTGATTTTCTGATAGGTGTAACCGGCAGCATCACGGTGAATCCCGGATGGCACAATGGTCTCGGAATGAACCTGCGCACCATCCATCTCTAACTCCAACACAATAGGAGAACGCTCCCTTGGGCAGACCACCGGCAGACGCAACTGCGGCGGCAATTTGGCCAGCTCTTCCGGAGTCTGCTTCACACATTTTCCCTTTGGTTCACTGGTATGTGCCAAACTGACTATAATCAATGCCGTTTTAGGCTCAATTAATGTATAGGTCGGTGAATTTGAAAAATAGCCCACAACAGCAATAAATACGCCATAGAAAATCATCTGGCCAATAATCTGTGAAGCCTTACTCATTTTCACTCACCTCCTCTTCACGCCCCACCTCTTCCTCCTGCTTTCCTCTGTAACCCTCCAGATAGAGGTGAAACTGTGCAATCTGTTCAGCAAGCCCCTTACGGTCCGTCTCTTCTGCACGGAAAATACGGATTCGATTACGATCCGCACGTGAACGCAACGCAGGTTTTCTATCCTTATTGATTCGCTCATCGAGCCAGTGATTACCCAATCGGTAGTGGCAGTTATTTTCCATGCAACCTGTAATGAATACGCCATCTACTCGACCGCGCCTCAGCGCATAGTCGATAAATGATGCTGGCAACATTCCGGTACAGGGAAGTGTCACCACTGCCATTCCAGCCTCCTTGAAAGGTTCAAGCTCTGCTGCATGGTCACAACCAAAGATCACTATACGAACATCCCCCTCAAGCGCCTCAATTTTCTTGTTACATTCTTCACGCAGCATATTGATCGATTCATGAGGCATATCAATACCGGTAATCAATGGATTCATCTTCCTGAACGGGGTTGATGAGGGACATGAGCCGGCACAGATTCCACAACTTGCGCAGTAGCTGTCATGAACAACAGCGACCTCATCGTAGGGAAGGCCATCGGTTCTAGGCTCCATCATGATTGCACTGTAGGGGCAATCATCAACACACTGGCCACAACCATTACACTCCTCAGCAAAAATCTGGGCGACTGGGGGACGTTTCTTGACCGGAAACCAAGGGAGGATCATCAGCAAGGCACTTACTGCCCAGACCAGAGACCAAACCGCCCACATCGGCCACGCCTCTGTCAATGGATAGATGTTCAAATAGAACCAATCCAGCTTTAGGTCGACCGGAACCATATCCAGATTGGCCTGCTCATGACTTACTGCAGGTTTGACCAACGAAAGCACAACCAGTGCCAGCAAGGTTCCAATCGCCAATACCCGCGGTGGATTAATGATGGATCTGCTGATACGTAGCAGATGGATCCAAATCCCGAAAAGCAGGAAGATCGGCAAACCGATGACATGAATAAATGCGATTAGTGTAAAGAACCGGTCATTCATATCATCATTGGTCAGGAAGTTCCTCGCCATCGGCTCAGTGAAAATTGGTAGCCAATCCATCATCTCTGAAGAGGCAATAGCAACATATTGGGCCATTGTGTCCCACACCATCCAGTAGCCCGAGATACCCAGCAAGGCTGTCATCCAAAACAGGGGAATACCCGAAAACCATGAGAACCAGCGAAAACCACGAAATCTATCTAATATGAATTCACGAGAAAGGTGAAGAATAATGGTAATCACTGCAGCATCCGATGCGTATCGATGCAGACTGCGCATAACACCGGCGGACCACCACAGCTCATTACTCATATACTCTAGAGAAGACCAGGCACCGAAGATGCTCGACTCATACAGTACAAATACATAGATCCCGCTAACCAGTACAATCCAGAACAGGTACACAGTAAGTGCACCAAGATAGTAGAGGGGGTTCAATTCCTTAGTGAAAAATGGGTTGAACCAACCTTCCATGGTAGACATGACAGATTCACGAAATTTCTGTGTTCGATTATTCATAATAATAATATATCCATGCCATTATAGAAGACATCAGACTCCCCCTGAATCTGCCACATATTGACATAGGACAGTCACAGAAGGATTTGAGTAGAATCACTTTCTCGGAGTAATGTAGTACTCTTTAACCAGAAAATAGACCCCGATGGCGATAATCATAAAGCCGATAAACATCCCGACAAAAAGGGAGTAATCAAAATGGTAACCACCACTTGCAGGGTCATATACGGTGCAGAAAAAGCGAACGCGATCTCCAATATTGGTAATAATTCCTTTATTTTTCGGGCGCTTGTAGACTAACTCTTTCAATGGCTCCATCAACAATGGAGCATCAAAAGACTCACCATAAACTTGAGTATAGATTTTGCCACTCTGGTCAATCAGCGTAGCCTGCAGGGTATGATCAAACCCGTTGGAAGTACGAACATAAGTAAATCCAAGTTCCTCAATAAGTTTCTCAGCAGAGTTGATATCTGCACTTAGAAAATACCAGTTTTCCAGACCAATTCCTCTCGACTTGGCATATTCATCCATCATTTTAGGGGTATCGATCATGGCATCAAAGCCAATAGTAATCACATTGAACTTATCTGCTCCGAGTGATTCGTTAGCAATCTCAACCATCTTTTTCAGGTGTTGAGTTGTCATCTGGCAGATGTGATAACAGCTGGTATAGACCAGACTAATAATCAGTGGCTTATTCTGAAAATGATCCAGATGCACTGGCAATCCATTTACACCGGTGAAAGTATAGTCAGAGAGTGTAGTACCAATGACCTGCTGACTCTTCTTTAACGCTTCGGTATGGTTAAAGACGTTAGGAACACTCGCCCCATCCTGGGCAATCGACCCGATTGAAAAAAATGACAGCAGTATAAACAGAGATGCAGCAGAAATTCTGAGGCCAACTACCCACCTAAACACAGTAAATTTTGTTCAAGTCAGAGAGATTAGACCAGCTGTACATCAATAACAGCTGCAGCCAATAGTAGCGTAAGCTGTATCAGCGAGGCATAAAAACTGGACATTGCAGTATCTCGATTGGTTTCGCGAATCAATTCAACATTCCGATAGAGAAAATAGAATCCACCCACAGCAGCGCCCAAGAGATAGACGACTCCCAATCCCAAGTCAAAAAAGAGTGGCAGGAAAGAGGCGCCGACTAGAAGTAAGGTGTTAGCAAATATTGCCCAGGCTGCTTTATGGTCACCTATGACCACTGGAAGCATTGGGATACCACCACGCTCATAGTCTTCATGCAGAGTGATCGCAAGGCTCCAGAAATGTGACGGCGTCCAGAGAAATAGCACTACAGCAAGAATCAGCGGGAAGGTATCTAGCCCGGTCGGGTTAACCGTCGCAGCCCCAGCCAACACTGCAAAACTGCCTGCCAGACCACCGACGACAATATTTAGCCAAGTACGACGTTTCAACCACCATGTATAGACAAAAGCGTAAAAGAAAGCCCCCAAGAAAACATAAAATGCCGCCATACCATTGAGCATATAAGCTGCGACAAGTACAGATGAAAAGAGCAGAAAATGTAAAAATAGCGGCCAGCGGAAATCGGCCTTAATCTCACCCGTTACAAAGGGGCGATTACGAGTTCTCTCCATGCGACCATCGTAGTTTCTCTCCAGATACTGATTAAAACCACCAGCACTTGCAGATGAGAGGAGCACGGTCACAAGCAAAGTAAGAATTTGTGGGAGCGATACAGATGGTCCAGGGGTAACTGCAAGACCGACCAGCGCTGTAAGTGCAATTGTGACACCAATACGCAATTTAAAAATATTCGCAAGTTGCCTAAATCCAAGTACCACGGCTGTATTATCCCTTATCTGGCGTTATTAACAAAACCATAGCCATGAATGCTATGTTTGTTTATTAACTATCTATTCTACTAACAATCTTAGAAGGTTTCCTCGTTTATCAGTATATCAGACCTTCTAGTAAACGATAAAAAGCAGGGGTAGGCATTGAACCACCTACCCCTGCAATCTCAGACGCTTATGAAAGTCCCCAAACAGAGGCGAGGTACTTCCAGTTCACGAAGTAGTAGAGAACAAAGGTTGCGAGGAATGCCAGGGCCAATACAAATGTTCCTGGTGCCACGAACCCAGCCTTACCAATATCACTGTGTGGAACAGTCTCTGGTTCAGCACGCATTAGCATCGCAGGTCTCTCTGTAGTGTAGCTATCCGCACCACGGAATCCGAGGAAACCTACCTTGCTATCAGCCTTTTTGCCAAACAGCAGAGTACCAACCGCCAGCAGAACAAACAGGGCACCACCGAGGATTGCAAGTATCGCAAAGATACCGGCCAACCCCATAATGGTGTAAGCGATTGCTGGATACTCAAAGGCATAAGGAGCGCCAGTAAAGGCCATATCCCAGTGTCTACGAGCAACACCCATGGTACCTGCACCCATCAGGAAGAGGGAGACACCCGCCATTCCCAAACCGAACAGGTAAGGCTGAAGCTTGGCTATTCCTGGGAAGATGATCTCACGACCAAACAGGGTCGGCAGCAGGAAGTAGGTCGCCGACATAAAGGCCATGGTTGTACCCAGTACAACGGTCGCATGGAAGTGTCCAGGCACGTAGATGGTGTTATGGATGATCAAGTTGATCTGCTCCACACCCATGACTACACCCGAGATACCACCGAGGAAACCAAATCCGATCAGGGAGATAAACATGGAGGAGAATACCGGATTGCCCCATGGTGCCTTCTGCAACCACTGGAACAGACCACTATTAAGCCCCTTCATACGCTGTGCCACCTCAATAGAGCCAGGAACAGTCAGACCATGAATCATACTCGCCAGTACCGCAAGATACATTGCATAACTGGTGTTGAACACCTTCCATACGGAGCTTACACCTGGATCCACCAAGATATGGTGAGCAGAGGCGAGCTGCAGGAAGAGGATGTAGAGCAGGAATGCAGAGCGGCTGATCTTCTCAGACATTGGACGCGCACCGAACAGCAGTGCTGCAACCATATACCAGATAGAGATCTGGGCAGCCACATTAATCTGCTGTGAAGAGTGACCCAGCGCCCACCAGACAACTCGATACATCAGTGGGTCAATATTAGAGACCAGACCGACAGACCAGAAGAAGGTAGGAATCAGGATGATCGCACCGGAAGCGATGGTGAAAACCGCGATGATTGCTGCGGTCATTGCACCAAATACTACCAGAGGGATGGATCCCTCATAGGTCTTCTCCTCTTTCGCAATCACCAGCGTACCAAAGAAGATGAAACAACCAATCAGTGCACCTACTGCAAACAGAATCAGTCCTAGATAGAACAACGGGTTTGCCGGCATCGGTACATAGGAGGTCATCATGACACTGGAGTCACCCAAGAGGATGGCATAGTTGGTCATGACTGCACCCACCAACATCAGGATGTACTGTACCCAGCCCCATGCAGGCGTGGCCAATCTCGACCTCAATAGGGTTGAGGAGGCAAAGTAGAGCACAGCCATCTCAAAGAAGATGATAAAGATAATCAACATATCAATACCGTGTGCGGTCAGTGCCTGATAGAACTGCCCGGCTGGAAGGGTGTGCAACGTTGGCATACGTGTAGCGGTCACCAGCGCAGCAAGTAATCCTCCGATCAGCAGGAACACCACAGCAGTAATGGCATTGACCTTCATTAGATTTTCAGCATTCTTATGAAAGACCAATCCGCTACCCGGTTCAGTTCGGAATAATGGTTTTGCAAAGCTCATTCTCTCTTACTCCTTATTCTGTAACGTAGATTTTACTAGTCATGAAGTGATGTCCGACACCACAATACTCATTACAGATCACTGTAAACTCACCCGTCTGATTTGGAGTTACTGTCATAACAGTCTCATAACCAGGCAGAATCTGAGCATTGACATTAATGGGTTGCACAGAGAATCCATGCTGCCAGTCAATTGAGGAGAGATGAAGCCGGTAGGATTCCCCTTTCTTCAGTTCCAATGCTGGGTACCATTGCCACTTCTTGCCCAACATATAGACATCACTGCCAACAGGTGGTTTGACCACGGGTACATTCCACTGAGTCTCCTTACGAATGGTATGTGCCGCAACCATCGCATCGACCTTACCCTGAAACATTTCTGGGCTAGTTCTGTAAGCCTCATTAGAGAGGTTCTGGTTTCCATAGATGTGCCAGTACGGCATCATCGCGAACATAAACAGGCACCACAAAAGGGCGATGCCGACCCAAATACCCTCCGAGCGATCGACCGGGGTTTTCCACCAGATCACGTCGGTTGGGGGAAGTATTGAACTCATGACAAGTGCTCCTCCTGATTATTTGGCCATGGGGATGGAAATGATTTCCATAATTCCCCAGACGGTATAAAGAACTGTTGGCACTGCTATTCCAAGGAATAACAATAAGAACGGGTTGTCAAGCAGTCGCTGCATTGCGGGTACTCTCTCTTCTGTTGTCTGATCTTCCACTAGCTGATACTCCCTAAAATTTAAAAAGTTGGTTGGCATTCCACACACCCCCTCAAAGAGTCCACACCCAACCTGACGATACTATATCTTGAGAGACAGTCCTGACCGCTTGATCTACATCAATCTGAGGGGATTCTGAAACACTATAGAAACAAAATTGTAACAGAAATGAAACACCCACATTCTATGATCGCGACCATCACAAACCATGAGACAAGGAGTGCGCTGATTTATTAGAAGTGCTTTTTATTTGAACATTTGAACTCAATAATTCCACTAAAGACACATGATTAATCATTTAAATACAATTACATATCAAGTTTTCATCCGTTTTTAATCGTAATATAAACAGACATTTGATCCAGTCTGGGAAACTTTTTATCAACAACTTGAGCGATTCTCAAGCACCAAGCTCTCACTTGACGGGGAATCAGCCTCACTTCAACAGAAACACAGGGAGTACCAAAGATGAACGAAATGTTCACAAAATCGATGGCCCGAAATATCTTCTACGGAGGGAGTCTATTCTTCTTCCTGCTATTTCTGGCCTTAACTTTCGATACGATGGGGGTCATTCCTCAGCGGGACAACCATGAAAATCTCACCCCAACAGTTGCCGCTGGCAAGATGTTATGGGAAGAGAATAACTGCATTGGTTGTCACACCCTACTGGGTGAAGGTGCCTACTTCGCTCCAGAGCTCGGCAATGTCTATGTCCGCTTTGGCAATAGCACCGAAGCAATCAAGGGCTTCATCAAGAGCCGTCCTAAAGATGGGATCCCTGGTCGTCGCAGCATGCCTCAGTTCAACTTCACTGATGAAGAGCTGGAGCAGATCGCGCAGTTCCTGAAGTACGCTTCAGAGATCAACACTGCGGGCTGGCCACCCAACAAGATGGGTTAAGGAGATATTAAATCATGGAATATCAATCACAAGCAGTAGCTAAATACTACTTTACCGCCGCCATCGGCCTGTTTGTCGGTCAGATCCTGTTTGGTCTGATCATCGGCATGCAGTACGTCGTTGGTGATTTTCTCTTCCCGGAGATTCCGTTCAACGTGGCCCGTATGGTTCACACCAACCTGCTGATCGTCTGGTTGCTGTTCGGTTTCATGGGCGCTGCCTACTACCTCATCCCTGAGGAAGCGGAGCGTGAACTCTACAGCCCCGGTCTGGCGATCCTGATGTTCTGGGTCTTCCTGATTGCAGGCGCACTGACCATTCTCGGTTATCTGCTGGTCCCCTACTCGACTCTTGCAGAACTCACCATGAATGATCTGCTACCGACGATGGGTCGAGAGTTCCTTGAGCAGCCAACCATTACCAAAATCGGTATCGTAGTGGTTGCACTGGCCTTCCTCTTCAACATCGGCATGACGGTATTACAGGGACGTAAAACTGTAATCAATCTGGTGCTGTTGATCGGCCTGGTTGGTCTCGCTGTCTTCTTCCTCTTCTCATTCTACAATCCAGCCAACCTGGTTCAGGATAAGTTCTGGTGGTGGTGGACAGTACATCTGTGGGTAGAGGGCGTTTGGGAGCTGATCATGGGTGCAATCCTTGCCTTCGTACTGATCAAGACTACCGGTGTAGACCGTGAGGTCATTGAGAAGTGGTTGTACATCATCATCGCAATGTCACTGATCACCGGTATTATCGGTACAGGTCACCACTACTACTGGATCGGTACCCCTGAGTACTGGCAGTGGTGGGGTTCGATCTTCTCAGCACTGGAGCCAATTCCATTCTTCATGATGACTGTATTTGCCTTCACGATGGTGAACAAGCGTAAGCGCGAGCACCCTAACAAGGCAGCAGTATTGTGGGCATTGGGTACAGGCGTGATGGCGTTCCTCGGCGCTGGTGTATGGGGTTTCCTCCACACACTCGCACCAGTGAACTACTTCACTCATGGTACACAGATCACTGCAGCACATGGTCATATGGCCTTCTACGGTGCTTACGCAATGGTGGTTCTGGCGATCATCTCCTACTCCATGCCAATCATGCGTGGACGTGCCGCCAATAGTAACAAGGCACAGGTTATGGAGATGTGGTCATTCTGGCTGATGACCCTCTCGATCACCTTCATCACTCTGTTCCTGACTGCTGCGGGTATCCTGCAGACCTGGTTGCAGCGTATCTCTGATACACCCATGACCTTCATGGCTGCACAGGATCAGGTAACACTGTTCTACTGGATGCGTGAAATTGCCGGTGTGTTCTTCCTGATCGGTCTGGTGGTCTACATCATGAGCTTCTTCGTCAAGGGTGACGAAAACAGCTAAGCAGTAGATCAAGCTAAAACCCAAACCCCACTCTGGCAACAGGGTGGGGTTTTTTATTTGATCCAGATTAAGGTTGCCCATGACCTCGCTCCCTATCCTCCACACCATGAGTAAAACCATCAAGAAAAGGTTGCCCGGAGATTTTGCGATCTGGATCTTTATCTACGCCGAATTACTGGTTTTTGGCGTCTTCTTCATCTCTTATGCCGTCACCCGCAGCAACCACGTCGAGCTTTTCAACCACTCACAACTGCTGCTCGATCGCACCGCAGGGATGATCAATACCGTGGTTCTGATCACCAGCAGCTGGTTTGTGGTCAATGCGGTCCATGCGGTACGCAAGGGACTCTCTTCAATCGCCACTCGGTGGCTGGCTGCCGCAATCGGCATGGGGGGACTCTTCCTTGGGATCAAGATTTTCGAGTTCTACACCAAGTCGGTTGAAGGGATCACCCTAAGCACCAACACCTTCTATATGTTCTACCTCTCCCTCACGTTCTTCCATTTCATGCACGTTATTTTAGGCATGGTGATTTTGGGTGTGGTCTGGAACAACGCCCGTAAAGGACTATATGGCCCCGACAACCCAACCGGGGTCGAGACTGCCGCATCCTACTGGCACATGGTCGATCTGGTCTGGATCATCCTCTTCCCACTGGTCTATCTGCTAAGGTAAAGGCGCTCACTATGAATGAAAATCGACTGATGGCGCTGATCTGGACCGTACTGGTGGCGCTCACGCTGGTAGGGTACTGGATCGGAGAGATCGGCATGAGTGGCCTCACTGCACTCTCCATTCTATTATCTGCTGCCTTTATCAAGGGGCAATTGGTGATCTCCTATTTCATGGAGATGAGAGAGGCCCCCAGTAGCTGGAAATGGATTCCAACCGTGTGGATGGTGCTGGTACTGGGTGCGATTGCGATCACCTACTGACCCCACACTCAACAGCCAGAAACCGGGTTGTTGAACCACACATTACGGACTACAGTCTCTGTATGCGCAATGTGATCACCACTCTGCTGCTGACCTTGACCCCAGCCACCACCTGGGCATCGGGCGACTACCACCCGAATGATCCCGTCATTCCGATTCTGCTGGCGCTCACTATCATTACCCTGGTCGCACTGCTGGCTCGTGAAGTGGCCCAGAAGATGAATCAACCTTCGGTGCTTGGTGAACTGCTGATCGGCATACTGATTGGTAACATTGGCTACTGGCTCGGCAGTGATCTGATTACTGTACTGCGTGAGTCAAGCGCCGTTTTCAACGCCACCACACAATCCTTCAACGGGGAGTTTTCACTACAACAGGCGCTTGAGCAGCATCTTGATGCCGCAACGACCAGTGCAATCCTGCCGATTCTCTCCAGCCCACAGGGCGCACAGATCATCGATGTCATTCAGGTCATCGATATCTTCTCTAGAATTGGGCTGCTATTTCTGCTCTTTGTCGTTGGACTAGAGTCCTCGATGAACGAGATGAAGGCCTCAATCAAGCCAGGACTGCGTGTTGCAGCCCTTGGGGTTATTGTCCCGTTTCTTCTCGGCTATGGCGCAATGACTCTCTTCGCCCCTGAAAGCCACTGGTCATCCACCATGATGGTAGCCATCGCACTCTGCGCCACCAGCATCGGGATCACCGCCAGTGTTTTCCATGAACTGAAGATGGAGACCAGCAAGACCGCTCATGTCGTCCTCAGCGCGGCAGTGATCGATGACGTCCTCGGGCTGATTCTGATGGCCATTGGCATGGATATCATCTTCAGAGGAAGCTTCGATGCCACCACCATTCTCTACTCTATCCTTCAGGCCATCATGTTTCTGGCATCGATCTACCTGCTGGCCCCCTCCATCATCCGCTTTACCATCCGCCACATCCACCACTTCACCCTCTGGGAGGCAGAACTGTTTGTCTCCTTCCTGTTATTGACCTCTCTCTCCTGGCTGGCCGACTTTGTTGGCCTCTCAGCCATCGTGGGCGCCTTTGCCGCTGGACTGATTCTGAGCAACCGAGAATTCACCTACTGGAAAGAGCACTTTGGCGACCAGACGAAATGCCAGCTTGATCGTGAAATCAAGGAGCAGATCCAGCCCTTTGAGGCGATCCTTGCCCCCATCTTCTTTGTACTGATGGGGACTCAGGTAAAACTGGAGGCATTCCTTAATCAAGAGATCGTACTGCTCGCCTCTGCACTGACAGTGGTCGCCATCATGGGAAAACTGACAAGTGGATTGGGCGCACCACCACACCTCTCCCGTCTCGCGATCGGCATCGGTATGGTGCCCCGTGGTGAGGTTGCACTGATCCTCGCCTCACTGGGAAAAACACTCGGTATTCTCGACTCCGCCCTGTTCACCGCAGTGGTAATGATGACGATGATTACCACCCTGCTCGCACCCCCGATTCTGAAGTGGCAGCTCAACAGAATTGACTCAGATTAAAGAGACAATTCTCAATTTTATCGATACTCTCCATCCATTGAACACTCTCAACTGGAGCGCCATTGATGGATTCCGCCGTCCCTTACTATCAGCCTCACGCCAACGAAATCGAGCTTTTCGAATACGCCTTTAACAACCAGCTTCCAGTACTGATCAAGGGGCCAACTGGCTGCGGTAAAACCCGCTTTATCACCCATATGGCGGCCCGCCTCGATATTCCACTCAATACTGTTGCCTGCCATGATGACCTCACCGCAGCAGATTTAGTAGGACGACACCTGATTGGTGATGGCGAAACCTACTGGAGCGATGGCCCACTCACCCGATCGGTTCGCCATGGTGGCATCTGTTATCTGGATGAGGTTATTGAGGCGCGCAAGGACACCACTGTTGTGCTCCACCCCCTCTCAGATGATCGCCGCATCCTGCCGCTGGATCGTACCGGAGAAGTTCTTGAGGCCCCTGACAACTTTATGCTGGTGGTCTCCTACAATCCCGGTTATCAGAATTTCATGAAAGGGATGAAGCCCAGCACCCGGCAGCGCTTCATCTCGATCCGGTTCGACTTCCCGACGCCTGAACTTGAGCGCCAGATTCTCTCCAATGAGAGTGGCGCCGATGAGGATGTAGTGAAGCGACTGGTCTCTCTCGGGGGCGCCCTCCGCGCACTGAAAGATCATGATCTGGAAGAGGCCGCCTCCACTCGTCTTTTGATCTATGCCGCACGACTGATTCAAAGTGGCTTTAATCCTGTCGAGGCGTGTCGCTGCTCCCTGGTTGAACCACTGACCGATGATCTGCAGACTGCCGATGCACTGATGGAGATTGCCCGAGCCACATTCGGGAAATAGCACTCCAACCAAGTGATCATTACGGATGCAGCAGGCCGAGAAGCGCTTAGCTGCAAGACGAACGACTGAAGGACTAGCCTTAGCTAATTCAAAGGAGGACAACGAAGCAGATGAACGCTTATCGACCTGCCCACAGGGAGCTCTCCACACCGACCAATACAGCGTTACAACCATTTGACATAGAATGGCTATGTCTGCATGGTTGCGCCTTATCTTGGGCGGTGTGGAAAAACTCTGCACCCACAATGATCACTTGGTTGGAGTGCTAACATGGAGGAGCAAGTTGGTGCCTATTGGCATCGATTAATCACCCGCAGCGCCAGCCGTCGCTATCCCGAGGCCGCTGTCTCTCTGGAAGAGATCAAGAAGACCATTGGCGTGGTCTTCCGCGCGCTTGGTGGGGATGGCGGCCTCAAGGTAGAGGCAAGCTATGCCACGGACCACTTTGGAGAACGCACACTGCTACAGAGGATTGCGGGATCTGACAAGCGGGTCCACAGCTCATGGCGAGATGATCGAGCACTGCTTCTACCCCCTACTGTAGACCTCTTCCCAACCACTGCCCTTAATCGGGACCTCTACCTCTGGCTGGCAATGCTCGCCTCAACCCCATTAGATGACAAGGGGAAAAACTGGATCGAGCAAAACCGGAGAAACACACTGCTGACCCTGGATCGTTTTCCCGGATTCCGGCAACGCTACCTGCAGATCGCAGAAGCAGCCCTTTCGATTCGCCCCCCACTGGAAAAAGTTCCTGAATATCTACACCCTGTTGAGACATCGATTCGTTCTGCACTCCTCCACCCAGAAAAACCGATCCCAGAGCAAAAATTGTCGCAACGACGAGTCACCCCCGTTCCACTCTGGCTGATTCTCCCTCCCGGACAGGTCGCGCCACCAACTCAAGAGGATGCCTCCGCTTCCCCTTCCAACTCAGAACAAAGTGCCACGAAAGGGACTGAAAAGAAGCGACGCAAGGCGGAACGAACCGAAAACCCTGATGGAAAGAGCGGACTGATCGCACTGCGTATGGAGACGATCTTCAGCTGGGCGGAGTACGTCAAGGTCGACCGCACCACCGATGATGACGAGGATGAAGATGCCGAATCTCGAGCCGAAGATCTCGACCACCTCTCCATCACTCGTGACCAACAGACCTCTGGCAACCGACTCAGGTTTGATCTCGATCTTCCTGCTGCAGAGTATGATGATACGCCACTTCATGAGGGCATCCTCTATCCGGAGTGGCACTATAAGAAGCGAGAGTTAATCCAAAACCAGTGCCGTCTGATCCCTTTTCTATCGAAGCATGCCCCCCCAGCCCAACTTCCGGAAAAGCTGCAACAGTCAGCTCACAAAGTGAGGCGACAATTTGAGGCCCTCATTCCTACACGAACCTGGTTCCGAGGGGAGATTGATGGCGCCGAGGTGGATCTGGAGGCCTTTGTTGAATTCAGCGCCAGTCGCCACCAAGAACAGTGTAGCGAACCGGCCCTCTATCGTGACTTCCGTAGCGGCAATCGTGATCTCGCCACACTGTTACTGGCCGACCTCTCCCTCTCAACCGACAGCTGGATCAACAACCACTCCCGCATCATTGATGTGATTCGCGAGAGCCTTCACCTCTTTGCCGATGCACTCTCCCATACCGGCGACCGCTTCTCACTCTATGGGTTCTCATCACGCAGTAAAGAGCATGTCCGCTTTCACCAACTGAAAACCTTTGATGAGCCCTTCAATGACCACTGCCGTGGACGCATTGAGGCCGTCAAGCCTGGCTACTATACGCGGATGGGAACAGCAATCCGACATGCCACTACCCTTCTTTCCAAGCAGCCTGCCAGCCGCCGCATCCTGCTGTTACTGACTGACGGCAAGCCCAATGATCTTGACCACTATGAGGGGCGTTACGGCATTGAAGATACCCGCGAGTCCATTCTAGAGGCACGACGTGAAGGTCTCTATCCCTTCTGTGTCACCATTGATGAGGAGGGTGGAGACTACCTTCCACATATCTTCGGCCCCAGCAGCTATATTGTCATTCGCCGTCCCGAAGAGCTTCCGCTACGACTTCCTCGGCTCTATGCACAGATTACCCAAGGAAACGGCTAAGGAGTCCCTCTCAGACTGAATGAAATTCAGCCTTCCACCAGACCTCAACCAAAGCTGTAGAAACGACTCTGATTGGACAAAAACCACCCCGCTCATATGACGATTATCCTTTACCGGTCCAAGAAAAATTGGAGAAAGAATAGAGGCTGATTTTTCCTACAATAATTTGATTTCAAAATCACCAAATTTCCATCTATTCGCAATAAAAAATTTATTTGAAACTCACTGTTTTCATTTCCCTCATCAACAGTAAAATTCGCCGCGATACATAAAGTCCAAGAAAAAAAGAGAGAGGGGAATAAAAGTATGGGTAATTACTTTTCAGGGATCTTTGCAAGGTCTCCAATCAGTCCGCTACAACAGCATATGGCCAAGGTTCAGGCCTGTATTTCAGAGCTCGAAGCACTCTTCGAGTCAGTCATTGAAAAAGATTTCGAGTCGGTTGAGGCCACTCAACAACGCATCTCCGCACTAGAAAACGAAGCGGATGACCTGAAAAAGGAGCTGCGCCTCCATCTCCCCAAAGGCATGTTCCTCCCTGTTGCTCGTGGTGACATTCTTAACGTACTCACCATGCAGGACCGCATTGCCAACCGCTCCAAAGATATCGCCGGCATTGTTACCGGGCGAAAGATGGTCCTTCCAGAGCCGATGGCCGAATCCTTTCTCAAGCTGGTTAGCCGTAGCGTCGATGCCTCTGCTCAGGCACAAGTAGCCATTAATGAACTCGACGAACTGGTCGAGACCGGTTTCCGCGGCGGTGAGGTGACTTTAGTCGAAAAGATGCTCATCAAACTGGATGAGATTGAGTCCGACACCGACACCTTGCAACGGGAAACCCGTGCCATCCTCTTTGAATTAGAGCCCTCTCTTCCCCCTGTTGAGGTCATGTTCCTCTACCAGCTCATTCACTGGGCCGGCGATCTTGCTGATCTCGCACAGCGCGTCGGCAGCCGACTCCAACTGATGTTGGCACGTTAAGGAGCGACAGAATGGATTACGCAAATACTTACATGATCCTGGTAGTCGTCTTCGGCCTCTTCATGGCATGGGGCATTGGTGCCAATGATGTTGCCAATGCGATGGGAACCTCTGTTGGATCGCGTGCGCTTACTTTGAAACAGGCAGTTGTGGTTGCCGCCGTATTTGAGTTCATGGGTGCCTATCTGGCCGGTGGCGAGGTGACCAAGACCATCCGTAAAGGGATCATTGATGCCAACCTCCTCTCGACGATGCCCAACGGGGCGGACATTCTGATCTTCGGCATGCTGGCTGCCCTGTTGGCAGCTGCAATCTGGCTGCTGGTCGCCTCCTACTTTGGCTGGCCGGTCTCTACCACTCACTCGATTGTTGGTGCAATCGTCGGCTTTGCTGCCGTTGGCATCGGGGTTGAAGCGGTGAAATGGTCAAAAGTTGGATCAATCGTGATGAGCTGGTTTGGTGCGCCAATGCTGGCTGCACTGATCTCATTCATCATCTTCCGTTCTGTACAGAAATTGATTCTCGATACCGACCGACCCTTTGAGAATGCCAAACGCTATGTACCGATCTACATCTTCCTCGCCGGTTTTGTCATTTCGTTGGTCACCCTGTTCAAAGGACTCAAGCACGTTGGATTGAATTTTAGTGCCTCCATCAATGTTCAACTGGCCATTCTGGTCGGGCTTCTCATCATGATGGTCGGCATCTACTTTATCCGCAAGATCAAAGTCGATGAGGCGGCTAACAAAGATTTCCACTACGCCAATGTTGAGAAGGTGTTTGCCGTACTGATGGTGGTCACTGCATCGGCAATGGCCTTTGCCCATGGCTCGAATGATGTTGCCAATGCGGTTGGTCCAATTGCAGCAGTGGTCAGCGTAGTCAGTAATGGTGGGGCCATCGCAGCCAAATCCGTAATGCCAAGCTGGATTCTGCTACTGGGCGGCATCGGCATTGTGCTTGGTCTGCTCACCTACGGTGCCCGCGTGATGGCAACCATTGGGCAGAAAATCACCGAACTCACTCCAAGCCGTGGCTTCGCAGCAGAGCTCTCTGCGGCCTCTACGGTGGTCATTGCATCCGGCACCGGACTACCGGTCTCCACGACACAGACATTGGTGGGTGCTGTACTGGGTGTTGGCTTTGCGCGTGGCATTGCAGCACTCGATATGCGGGTGATTCGCACTATCTTCATGTCTTGGGTGGTGACACTACCTGCAGGCGCACTACTTGCGATTCTCTTCTTCTTCACACTGAAAGGAATCTTCTTGTAGGCTTCCTGATCGGTGAACTTCCGGTATCTACCGGGAGGCCAACGACCATTAATCTTTACACCTAAGAGAGCAGCCCTTGAGAGCTGCTCTCTTAGATTTTAGCCAATCTCTACAGAGGCAATCACGCGACCGGTACGGCTCTCAAGTGAAACCACCCACCCATTGATGGTTGCCAGATTTTTCACAACCGCCAACCCCAACCCGCTCCCTCCCCCTTTTTCAGAACGCGAGGCATCGATACGATAAAAAGGCTCAAAGACCCGCCCCAGCAGCTCATCCGGAATTTCATTCCCCTGATTGATCACCTCAATACGTACTACCCCTTCCACACCACAATGCAATAACACTTGTAGTGGCTGATCCTGGCCATATTGAACACCATTATCCAAGTAGTTAGAGAGAATGCGCTGCAATGCTAGGGCATCCACCTTTCGTATGCACGGTTCAGGCATGTGCCACTCAATCTCTGCCCCTCCACGAACTTTTCGCTCAACAACTGCGGAAACCAGCTTCACCAGATCAACCTCTTGCTGTTGTCCTGGTATTCCCCCCCGTGCGTACTCAAGCGAATCGCTAATCATCCCATCCATCAGGTCAAGATCCTCAACCATGCCCTCCACCAGGTCCCGATCCCGGCCACCGGAGAGCATCTCGACACTGAGACGCATCCGTGCCAGCGGAGTCTTCAGGTCATGTGAAATACCTGCAAGCAGGGTGGATCGATTTTCAATCATCTCCTGTACACTTTTTACCATCCAGTTAAATAACTGGATCAATGACGAGAACTCAGCTGGCCCCTTATCTGGCAATGGATTGGGGTACCCGCCCATACCCATTTCCCCCACCGCCATACGCAGCTCATCAATTGGCTGTACCAGCCAGCGAGAGAGCAGGTAGACGGATGCCATTGAAACAGCAACCACAAAAAAGAGCACCAGCAGTAGAATCGGAGGGTTGAGACACCCTTCCCGATCTGACAAAAACCCAATCCGTATCGTGGAATCTTTACCCTCGGTTGGAAGATCCACCCAGTAGTAACCCTGCATAGCCCCATCTTGGTACTCGGCTATCGGCAACGACTTTCCAAAACGACGCGCCAACTCCTCCTCTACAAAATTCCAGAATGGGATCTTCCACTCCACCTCTTGCAGTGGGCGCTTCCGATCCCCCCCAACCAATACGGGGGCAAGCTCATGACTTACCCCTGGCCGAAATTGCTCAATATACTCTGGATTCAGGGCTACCAACTCCAGCTTGTCGACAAAGAGCCCAACCTGAGTATGGACATTGGGGAGCATCATCTGATTAAAGATGATGGAGAAGGTGATTAACTGTAATAGGAAAGTGACCGAACCAACCAGCAGCATGGTGCGACTGTAGATACTTTGAGACAACCGATACCAGCGACTCATGACGCCTCATCCGAAAACAGATAGCCCACACCACGGATGGTTCGGATCAACTCCGGGTGATGGGGGTCTTTCTCAATCTTTTTGCGAATTCGGGTAATGCGCACATCGATACTGCGATCAAAGGCCCCGTCTACACCATCTTCCAACAGGTCCAGTAGGTGGTCACGGCTCATCACTCGATTGGGATGACTGACCAAATAACGCAGTAACTCAAATTCCCCCGTAGTGAGTTCAACAATTCCTTCATTGTTGCGACTCAAGGTGTAACGGTCCAGGTCCATTTCATACTCCCCAAAATGGATCAACTGGCGACTTTTGGAACGAGGATGACCACCATCAGCACGACGCAGAACAGACTGAATACGGGCCAATAGCTCTCTTGGGTTAAATGGTTTTGGAAGATAGTCATCAGCCCCCATCTCTAGACCAACAATTCGATCGATCTCCTCCCCTTTGGCGCTCAGGATAATGATCGGGATCTCGCTCTCGGCCCGAAGTCTGCGTGCAATCGACAGTCCATCCTCTCCTGGAAGCATCAGGTCCAAGACAATCAGATCTGCCTGAAATTTTTCTCGCAGACGATCCATCTCTTTTCCATCTTCTGCGGCCTCAGTGAGGTATCCCTGCTCACCGAGATAACGGCTTAACAGCGCACTCAACTTATGGTCGTCATCAACAATCAAAACTCTCTTCTGTTCCGCCATATTGTCCATTCTCGCACGGTCTCGATCAGCTTCCATTATCCTCCACCCGGCTGAAACAATCACGAAACATTGGAGAAATGCTGGCGCAATCTCTTCCATCTAATCTATTAGTCGTGAACCACCACCGGAGGATTCTTCCTCCTCCTCGTAATCTTCCGGTGCTGGGTCACCTCGACAAAACTGCTTCTTCACAAGGAGATCGTGATGAACAAGGTAATTGATAAAATCGGTCACTTTATAATGGACCCACTAGGAGAGGGATTCCTCCTAATGGCTCTAATGTTGCTCTTCACCCTGTTTGTTCTCTAGTTCCCCTCCCTCCCTAGGGTACTGACTGGAGAACAACCCTCGAGTTCGATAGTGGAATGAATCACTATCGAACTCTTTATTATAACCACAAGAGCTCACACCGTTCCGCTACACTCTCCTCAATACGGCTCCACCATTCAGGGATCGAGAGATGCGCGCACATACCCTTTCACAACCACTCTTTACCACCCAACAGATCTACTCAATCGATCGTCAGGCCGTCGCCAGCGGAACAGCAGGTTACCAATTGATGGCGCGTGCTGGGCAAGCTACATTGGACCGACTGCGCAACCGATGGCCTGATCTGAGAAAAATCACGCTGTTCTGCGGCACAGGAAATAATGGTGGAGATGGTTATGTGCTGGCCCGTCTCGCACACCGTAGTCGCATTGAGGTCCAGATTCTGCAACTGGGGGAGCCTGCCACATTAAAGAACGAGGCACTCCAAGCTCACCAAGATCTGATCCATAGTGGCCTCACCCCAACTGCCTACACCTCTTCCACCACCATTGAGGGAGAAGTCATCGTGGATGCGCTGCTGGGGATTGGCCTGCAACGAGCGCCCGAAGGGATATGGGCAGAGGCCATTGAGGCAATCAACCACGCCTCTGTACCCGTGCTCTCTATTGATGTTCCCTCTGGGCTCGATGCCGACCGTGGCGTTGCGCTGAATCGGGCAATCATTGCGGATCACACACTCTGCATGATCGCCCTCAAGCAGGGGCTGTTTACCGCAGAGGGTCCAGACCATGCCGGCGAAATTGAGCTGGCAGACCTTGGTGTCTCCACCCAGCAATTTGAGCAGCCCTCCACTCGACTGTTACAAGCAGAACAGCTTCCAACACTACTACCCGCCAGAAAGAAGTCATACCATAAAGGGAATGCAGGTCATCTATTGGTGGTTGGGGGCTCTGCAGGGATGAGCGGCGCCGTACGTATCGCCGCAGAGGGGGCACTGCGCAGTGGAGCAGGACTAGTGACCATCGCAACCCACCCAGACCATGCCTCCTTCCTCAATATCAACCGTCCTGAATTGATGGTCCACGGCATCAACCATGTCGACCAGCTCAAGCCATTGCTGAATAAGGCCTCTGCCATCGTCGTTGGTCCCGGCCTGGGACAAGGTATCTGGGGGCAGCAAATTCTGGAGCAGATCCTGGAATATTCACTTCCCACCCTAATCGATGCTGATGGACTTAATCTGTTGGCTCGTAAACCCGACATCACTACGCAAGAGAATTGGTTGCTTACGCCTCACCCTGGTGAGGCAGCGCGCCTACTCCAGCAAGAGTGCTCAGCCATTCAAGAAAACCGCTTTGAGGCAGTACGCGCACTGCAGTCCCACTATGGCGGCACCACAATCCTGAAAGGGAATGGCACTCTAATTCGTAATCCTGCTGGAAACAACTGGCTCTCCCCTCTCGGCAACCCAGGAATGGCGACTGCTGGAATGGGAGATCTGCTCTCCGGAATTATCGGCGGATTTCTGGCTCAAGGGCTCACCACAGAAGAGGCTTCCATTGCCGGTGTGCTTACTCACGCCATGGCTGGTGACTATGCTGCGACAGAAGGAGAGCGGGGTATGGTGACCAGCGATTTGCTTCCGTGGATTCGAAAAATCGTCAATCCCGCCAAAATCGCTGTGTGACACTCAATTTTTCACCATCTGTCGACACACTCCCAACTTTTTTTCTCTTATTGAAAATAGTAACACACGCGTTACCTTTGGTAACACAAGGTCTTTTTTTTGTTACCTAGATGGGCATTTTTTGCCCCGATACCTCATTAAAACTAGAGGCTTTTCAGTCTGTTAATTTGAACAAGCGGTTTTGTTCCGACAGAATGTCTCCCCAGTTCTTAAAACCAAATCTAAGAACCGCCGTGGTAAGGCTCAACTCGTTTTGGGGGGATGAGTATCCAGATGTCTGTAGACCCTGCGTACTCTCCTGCACGGGAGTGCCTTACCATCACAATCATGATTGATTCATTAATGATCAACTTAGGAAGGAGAGTCTATGTCTAACAATTGGAAACGTAGAGACGTACTGAAAGCCAGTGCTGCTTTTGCCGCTGCTGGTGCTGCCCCGATGTTCTTCACCAAGGATGCTTGGGCTGCGAAGGATTTTCGTAACAACCCTGGTAACTCCTCTACCGTTACTCTGGGCTTCAACGTACCACAGACCGGCGCTTACGCGGACGAAGGTGCGGACGAGCTGCGCGCATTCAAACTGGCTGTCAAACACCTGAACGGTGAAGGCGATAGCGGTATGATGAACACCATGAAGCCAATGTCCCTCAAAGGCAACGGCATCCTGGGCAAGAAGGTTACTTATGTAACAGGTGATACCCAGACTAAATCTGACGCCGCACGCTCTTCAGCGAAGCGTATGATTGAGAAAGATGGCGTCATCATGTTCTCTGGTGGCTCCTCTTCTGGTGTTGCAATTGCTGTACAGGGTCTGGCTCAGGAGATGGGCGTCATCTTTATGGCTGGCCTGACTCACTCTAATGACACAACTGGTAAGGACAAGCGTCGTTACGGTTTCCGTCACTTCTTCAACACCGAGATGTCAGGCGCGGCACTGGCTCCAATCCTGAAGAAAGAGTTTGGTACTGACCGTAAGGCTTACCATCTGACTGCTGACTACTCTTGGGGCTGGTCACAGGAAGGTTCTATCAAGAAGTACACTGAAGGCATGGGCTGGGATACTGCAGCGGCTGTCCGTACTCCACTGGGTGCGGGTGACTTCTCTCAGTACATCACCCCTGTGTTGAACTCTGGTGCAGATGTACTGGTTCTGAACCACTACGGTAAAGACATGGTGAACTCTCTGACTCAGGCGGTTCAGTTCGGTCTGCGTGACAAGCAGGTTAACGGTAAGGACTTCCAGATCGTTGTACCGCTGTTCTCCCGTCTGATGGCACAGGGTGCTGGTGAGAACATCAAGGGCATCTACGGTTCTACCAACTGGAACTGGTCACTGACTGACGCTGGTTCACAAGCGTTTGTGAAGTCCTTCGGTAGTGAGTATGGCTTCCCACCATCACAGGCCGCACACACTTGCTACGTGCAGACTATGCTCTATGCAAACGCATGCGAGATGGCAGGTACCTTCTACCCACCAGAGGTCATTAAGGCGCTGGAAGGCTTCAAGTTCGACGGCATGGGCAATGGCCCAACCGAGTATCGTGCTGAAGACCACCAGTGCTTCAAGGATGTACTGGTTGTGCGCGGTAACGAGAACCCAAGCTCTCAGTTCGACCTGCTTGAGGTTGTAGAGAAGACTCCTCGTGCTCAGGTTGAGTACGACGCGTCAATGCTGGGTGGTGACCTCGGTCCTTACGAGGTATAACCCCGTAGTACAAAATGGCGGCTACACAAAGTGTAGTCGCCATTTTTCTTATTGAAACTCTGAACAGGGATCAATTATGGATGCCATATTGCTACAACTGTTAAATGGCCTGGACAAAGGCGGAGCCTATGCACTCATTGCACTCGGCCTGACTCTGGTTTTCGGCACACTGGGCGTGGTCAACTTTGCCCACGGCGCACTCTTCATGCTGGGTGCCTTCTGTGCGGTTACTTTCCAGAAACTACTCACCATCTCAATGAAAGTACGAGATGAGAGCATCACCTTCTTCGAGGCCTACAAAGAGGTCCCTTACCTCGAAATCTGGCTCGGTGACTTTGGCAAGATGCTGATCGACTGGTCTGTCCCCTTATCCATCCTGTTAGCCATTCCTGTTATGTTGTTGATTGGACTCATCATGGAACGAGGTCTCATCAAACACTTCTACAAGCGTACCCACGCTGAACAAATTCTAGTCACCTTTGGATTGGCGATTGTCGTACAAGAGATCATTCGCCACTTCTTCGGTGCCAACCCCATCCCTACCCCCGCACCAGACATCATCTCTGGCAGTGCTCAGGTCGGTAGCTGGTTTGGGTTGAGCGAAAACCTGGTCTACCCTTGGTGGCGCATCATCTATCTGGCCTTCTCCATTGCGATCGTCAGCGCAGTCTTTGCCTTCCTGCAGCTCACCACCTTCGGCATGGTGGTCCGTGCCGGCATGGCTGATCGAGAGATGGTCTCCATGCTCGGCATCAATGTAGAACGTAAGTTCACCATTGTCTTCGGGATCGCCGCCGTCGTTGCTGGCCTTGCGGGCGTCATGTATACCCCGATTCTTCCCCCGGATTACCACATGGGCATGGACTTTCTGGTCCTCTCCTTTGTCGTGGTTGTGGTCGGCGGTATGGGCTCGTTGCGAGGCGCCGTCGCCGCCGGATTCCTGCTGGGCATCCTGCAATCCTTCGCCTCAATGAATGAAATCAAGTCGATCCTTCCTGGTATTGATCAGATCATCATCTACCTGGTGGCGGTCATCATTCTACTGACTCGCCCACGCGGACTGATGGGGCGTGAAGGCGTCATGGAGGACTAACCCAATGAATATGACTAAAAAACATAATGATTTAGCTGTGATGCTGCTCTTTTCAATCGCAGTGCTCTCCATGCCAATCTGGTTAGCACCAATTGGGGCCGGTTACCCTGACCTACTGCAGAAGTTTGCCATCTTTGGCATCTTTGCAATTGGCTATAACATCCTCTTCGGATTGACCGGTTACCTCTCGTTTGGTCATGCCGCTTTCCTCGGAGTGGGATCCTACACCGCAGTCTGGTCTTTCAAGCTGCTGACGATGAATGTCATTCCGGCAATTATCTTTGCCGTAGTGATGGCAGGCATCTTTGCTGCACTGATTGGCTTCGTCTCCCTGCGCCGTTCTGGGATCTACTTCTCGATTCTGACGCTGGCGTTTGCACAGATGAGTTACAATCTTGCCTACTCAGTACTGACTCCAATCACCAACGGTGAGACTGGTCTGCAGCTAACTCAGGGCGATCTGCGTATTCTGGATGGTCCAGCAATTGAGGGCGCAGGACTGCCTTCGACAGAGCTGTTCGGCATCTCGATGAGTGGTTATTCCGGCTTCTACTTCTGTGCGGTCATTCTGATCATCGGCTTCTTTCTCTCCTTGAAGATCTTCCGCTCTCCTTTTGGAATGAAGCTACAGGCGATCAAGTCGAACCAGACCCGCATGAAATACACCGGATTCAATACTCGCCCCTATCTGCTGACCGCCTTTATCATCTCTGGGATGTATGCCGGTCTGGCGGGCGCACTGATGGCGGTTACCGATCCACTGGCTGGTGCAGAACGGATGCAGTGGACCGCTTCAGGTGAAGTGGTTCTGATGACCATTCTGGGTGGTGTTGGCACACTGTTCGGCCCACTGCTCGGTGTTGGTATCATCAAATACTTCGAGAACATCTTCTCAGCAATCAATGAAGCCTCTCTCCACAGCTTCTTCTCTTTCCTACCTGGCTGGATAGAGAATCTGATGGTCACCGTCACTACCCCATTTGTGGGCGAAGGGTGGCATCTGACACTGGGTGTGCTGTTCATGGTGGTGGTAATCTTCCTTCCTGGTGGCATCATGGATGGACTCGATCGCATCAAGAAGCGCTATTCGAACAAGGGTGCAGCAAGCGCCGGTAACGAGGAGTAAACCGATGAGCAACCTTGTATTGAATATCAAAGGCGTTAACAAGACCTTCGGGGGCCTACAGGCACTCAATGACGTCAACCTTGAGATCGAAGAGGGGAAGGTTCACGCTATCATCGGTCCGAATGGTGCCGGTAAATCAACCCTACTCAACTGCTGTATCGGACGCCTGATTCCAGATACCGGTTCAGTCACCTTTAATAATGAGAACATCATCGGAAAGGATGCCCATGAGATTAACCAGATGGGCATGGTTCGCGTTTTCCAGACCCCTGAGATCTTCCCTGATCTTAGTCTGCTGGAGAATGTGATGATTCCCGCACTCGCAAAACGTGACGGCGCTTACAAATTCAATATGTTCAGGGCGGCATCTGATGAACAGGAAATTATTGATGAAGCGACCAAAATGTTAGGGGATCTCGGCATTACCGGTGATCGCATTTATGAGCACGCTGGCAGCATGTCTCGTGGTGACAAACGTCGGCTGGAGCTGGTGATGTGTCTGATTCAACACCCTCGCCTACTGCTGCTGGATGAGCCAACCGCCGGCATGTCTCGCCATGACACCAACCGCACCATTGAGCTGATGAAGCAGATCAAGGAGCGCGGTATGACCAAGATCATTATTGAGCATGATATGCATGTGGTCTTCAGCGTTGCCGATACCATCTCCGTTCTGGCTCAAGGCGCAATCATCGCCTCAGGTACACCAGACGAGATTCGCGGTAATCCAATTGTTCAGGAAGCTTATCTAGGTGGAGCACATCTATGAGTGAAAATAACTTAAATGCGCCGGGTACACCGGCAGTACGCGCCAAGGGTTCTGATCCTGCCTTCTTCTCTTGCTGGGATCTACACGCCTACTATGGCGAAAGCTACATCGTACAGGGGGTCAACTTTGACGTTCGTGAGGGAGAAATTATCGCCCTACTCGGCCGAAATGGTGCCGGAAAAACATCAACACTAAGCGCTATTGCACGTGCCAGCGAGCCAGAGGTTCGCCACGGTGAAATCTGGCTTGACCACAAAGCACTACACAATATGAAAGCCCATGAGGCTGCCAACAATGGGGTTGCACTGGTACCGGAAGATCGTCGCATTATTCCTGGACTCACCGTCGAGGAAAATCTGGAACTCGCACAAATTGAGGGAGATGTCGGTTGGTCCATTGAACGTATCTACGAATCCTTTCCCCGTTTGGGAGAACGCCGCGATCAGATCGGCGTGACCCTTTCTGGTGGTGAGCAGCAGATGCTGGCTGTGGCCCGTGCTTTGGCTCGTGACATCAAACTGCTGCTACTGGACGAGCCCTATGAAGGGCTGGCACCGGTGATCGTCCACGAAATTGAGCGTATTCTTGAGAGCATCAAGGGGCTAGGCATCACCACAGTCATTGTAGAGCAGAACGCCATTGCGGCCCTCCACCTGGCGGACCGTGCACTGATTCTTGATATGGGCCAGATTGTATTTGATGGCACCGCACAAGAGGTGCTGGATAACGAAGAGCTGCGTCAGCAGTATCTCGCCATTTAGTTTGTAACCACATGTTTTTCCATGGGGGTACGGAGACAGAGAAATAACATCTATTGATATTTTTTCTCTGCACCTCCCTGCCTCTGTGGTTCAATAATGGCTTCGAGCAAAAGAACAACCCATAAGAGTAATGACTCAGGAGGACGCTCTGTCATGAGTACCGAAAAGACCTATCCCGTTAATCAGGCCTTTGCTGCACAGGCCAACATCAATGCCGAGCAGTATGATGAGATGTATCAGCGCTCGGTTAATGACCCAGAAGATTTCTGGGCTGAGCAGGCCTCCAACTACCTCACCTGGTTTAAGCAGTGGGACACCACGCTGGATTGGGACTTCAAGGATGATGTCCGCATCAACTGGTTTAAGGGCGGCAAACTCAACGCCTCCTACAACTGCCTCGACCGTCACTTGGCAGAGCGTGGTGACCAGATTGCCATCATCTGGGAGAGCGATGACCCCAACGAAGATCGCAAGATCACCTATGCAGAGCTGCATGCCGAGGTCAGCAAGTTTGCCAATGTACTGAAAGCGCGTGGCGTGAAGAAGGGAGACCGTGTCTCGATCTATATGCCAATGGTTCCTGAGGCTGCAGTCGCCATGCTCGCCTGCACCCGTATCGGCGCCATGCACTCCGTGGTCTTTGGTGGCTTCTCCCCCGACGCACTGCGTGACCGTATTCAGGATTCTGACTGTCAGGTGGTGATCACTGCCGACCAGAGCGTCCGTGGCGGCAAACGTGTTCCACTCAAGTCGAATGCCGACAAAGCAATGTCAGCCTGCCCCAACGTTCACACCTGTGTGGTGGTTCAGCGTGGTGGCGATCCTGTAGAGTGGACCGATAACCGCGATATCTGGTATCACGATGCAATGGCTGAGGCCTCTGCCGACTGCCCTCCTGAGGAGATGGATGCAGAAGATCCGATGTTCATCCTCTACACCTCTGGCTCGACTGGTAAGCCTAAAGGGGTCCAGCACACTACGGGCGGCTATATGCTACACGCAGCTATTACCCATAAGCTCACCTTCGACTACAAGGATGGAGAGATCTACTGGTGTACTGCTGATGTGGGTTGGGTCACCGGGCACACCTACATCGTCTATGGCCCGCTGGCCAATGGCGCCACTACAGTCATGTTTGAGGGGATTCCAACCTATCCAGATGTCTCTCGTTTCTGGGATGTCTGTGACAAGCATAATGTGGCCACATTCTATACGGCTCCCACCGCCATTCGTGCACTGATGGCTGCTGGCGATGAACCAGTGAAGAAGACCTCACGCAAATCTCTACGCCTACTCGGCACTGTGGGTGAACCGATCAATCCAGAGGCCTGGGAGTGGTACTACAACGTGATTGGAGATGGACGTTGCCCCATCGTCGATACCTGGTGGCAGACCGAGACCGGTGGTCACCTGATCACCCCGCTGCCCGGCGCCCACCCGCTGAAACCGGGCGCAGCCAGCCGACCATTCTTTGGCGTTCAACCCGTCCTGTTGGATGACGAAGGCAATGAGCTCCCTGCCAGTGGTGAGGCTTCCGGCAACCTGGCCATCAAGTTCCCATGGCCTGGCATGATGCGTACCGTCTATGGAGACCACAAACGCTTCATCGAAACCTACTTTGCCATGTTCCCCGGTTACTACTTTACCGGCGACGGTGCACGTCGTGACGAGGATAACTACTGGTGGATCACCGGTCGTGTTGACGACGTCCTCAATGTCTCTGGGCACCGCCTCGGTACCGCCGAGATTGAATCTGGACTGGTCCTGCATGACAAAGTCGCAGAGTCTGCGGTGGTAGGCTATCCACACGACATCACCGGTCAAGGCATCTATGCCTTTGTCACCTTGATGCAGGGCGAAGAGCCAAGCGATGAATTGAAGGCAGAACTGGTTGCACTGGTGCGCAAGGAGATTGGCCCAATTGCCAAAATTAACCTGATCCAGTGGGCGCCAGGACTACCAAAAACCCGCTCCGGAAAGATCATGCGTCGCATTCTGCGCAAGATCGCGGCCAATGAGCTCGATAACCTCGGAGATACCTCCACATTGGCGGATCCATCAGTTGTCGATGAGCTGATTGAGAACCGGGTGAACCGATAAACTCATACTGCTATAATTGTGCGCATATCATGCTCACAGCGATGCCGCCAAGACGCACTTCGCGCCTTGGCGGTGTTGTGTAAGGGGTATTACTTTTACTGACTAATTGGCCAGGATTTTCTCTTATGAGTCACCCGATCAAAAAATTACTCGTTGCCAATCGCGGTGAAATCGCGATTCGTATTCTCCGCGCAGCCTCAGAGCTGAACATCAAAACGGTCTCGATCTTTACCCACGAAGATCGCTTCTCTCCTCACCGCTACAAGGCCGACGAGGCCTACCAGATTGGTGAAGATGATGATCCACTGCGTCCTTACCTCGATATAGAGGGCATTATCGAGGTCGCCAAGGAGAATGGCGTCGAAGCGATCCATCCTGGTTATGGATTCCTCTCCGAGAACGTCACCTTCGCACGCCGCTGTCGCGAAGAGGGCATCACCTTTGTTGGCCCAGCGCCAGAGGTGATGGAGGCACTCGGCGACAAGGTCAAAGCAAAGCAGAACGCAGAGGCTGCCGGTCTGCCGATCATCAAAAACAGTCGTGAGCCACTCGACACCTATGAGATCGCCAAGCAGGAGGCAGAGTACATCGGCTTCCCGGTCATGCTGAAGGCCGCATCCGGCGGTGGTGGTCGCGGTATGCGTGTCATCCGCTCTATCGACGAATTGGAGACCGCCTTCAACGATGCCAAGAGTGAGGCCGGCAAGGCGTTTGGTGATGACACTGTCTTCCTTGAGAAGTACATCGATGCCCCCAAACATATCGAGGTACAGATTCTCGGTGACCAGCACGGCAATCTGGTCCACCTGTTTGAACGTGACTGTTCGGTACAACGCCGCTTCCAGAAAGTGGTAGAAATTGCTCCGAGCATCACCCTCTCTGAGAAGGCACGCAGTCAGCTTCATCAGTATGCGCTCGACATCACCCGCCATGTGAACTACACCAATGCCGGTACCGTTGAGTTCCTGGTCGATAATGAGGAGAACGTCTTTTTTATCGAGGTGAACCCACGCGTTCAGGTGGAGCACACCATTACCGAAGAGGTGACCGGTGTCGATATCGTCCGCAGTCAGATTCATGTTGCCGGAGGCTTCTCGCTGGACAGCGACGAGATCAACATCTCCTCACAGGAGTCTGTCACCTGTAACGGCTACGCAATTCAGTGTCGTATCACCACAGAAGATCCCGCAAATAACTTCCAGCCGGATTTCGGACGCATCATCGCCTATCGCAGTGCCGGCGGTTTTGGAATTCGACTTGATGTTGGTGCAGCCTACCCTGGCGCCCGCGTCTCTCCCTTCTTCGACTCCATGTTGGTCAAGGTCTCCTCTTGGGGGCGCACCTTCCCCGGTGCCATCCAGCGCATCAACCGTGCACTGCGTGAATTCCGAATCCGTGGCGTCAAAACCAACATCGGTTTTCTCCAGAATGTCCTCGCTAACGAGAGCTTCTCCTCTGGGCAAGCAACGGTCACCTTTATTGACACCCACCCAGAGCTGTTCGAGATCTGCGACTCTTCGGATCGCGCCACCAAGACCCTCAACTATCTGGGCAACGTCTCGATCAACGGCAACCCCGATGTAAAGACCCCAGAAAAGGGGCGCAAATTCCGCAAACCGAAAGTGCCCAAGGTAGACTGCTGTGGTACCTACCCCAAAGGGACCAAAAATCTACTCGATGAGATGGGCGCTGACAAGTTTGTCGATTGGGTTAAAGATCAAAAAAGTATCCTCTACACCGACACCACCATGCGTGATGCACACCAGTCGCTACTGGCGACCCGTGTCCGTACCCGCGACATGATGAAGGTAGCCGAGGGCTACGCCAAAAGCCATCCACAGATTTTCTCACTGGAGATGTGGGGCGGCGCGACCTTTGATGTCTCGATGCGCTTCCTGCACGAGTGTCCATGGGACCGCCTCAAGCAGATGCGTAAAGCGATCCCGAATATCCTCTTCCAGATGCTGTTCCGTGGCTCCAATGCGGTTGGATACAAGGCCTACCCCGACAATCTGGTCGAGAAGTTCATCATTGAGTCCTGGGAGAACGGCATTGACGTCTTCCGCATCTTCGACTCACTGAACTGGATTGAAGGGATGAAGCAATCCATTCAGTTCGTCCGCAATGAGACCGGTGGTCTGGCGGAAGGTACGATCTGCTATACCGGTGATGTACTCAATACTGCCCCCTCCAACCGCTACAATATGCAGTACTACATTGACCTGGCGAAGCAGCTGGAGGATGCCGGTGCACACATGATCGCCTTGAAAGACATGGCAGGCCTGTTGAAGCCGTATGCGGCACAGGAGCTGATCCCCGCATTGAAAGAAGCGGTTGATCTACCTCTGCACCTCCATACCCATGAGACCGCTGGTGTCCAATCTGCAACGCTGTTGAAGGCGATTGAGGCCGACATCGACATCGTCGATACCTGCCTCAGTTCCATGTCCGGCCTTACCTCACAGGTCAACCTCAACTCGATGGTTGCGGTGATGCAGGGCAACGAGCGTGAACAGCCGTTTGATCTCGACAGCCTCAACAAGTACGCCAACTACTGGGAAGATGTACGTGAACAGTACTACCCCTTCGAGTCCGGTCTGAAAGCGAGCACAGCCGAGGTCTATGACCATGAAATTCCAGGTGGCCAGTACTCCAACCTGCGCCCACAAGCCATCGCACTGGGGCTGGAGCACAAATTTGAAGAGATCAAGAGACACTACAACATCGTCAACAAGATGTTTGGCGACATCGTCAAAGTAACGCCATCATCCAAGGTGGTCGGCGATATGGCGCTGTTCATGGTCTCCAATGGATTGACTGAAGAAGACATCATGGAGCGTGGTGATGCCCTCGCCTTCCCTGACTCCGTCATCGAGCTGTTCAAAGGGGACCTCGGTCAGATGGAGGGCGGCTTCCCGGAGAAGCTTTCGAAGATCATCCTTAGGGGTGACAAGCCAATGGAGAAGCGCCCCAACGAATATCTCGACCCGGTTGACTTCGATGCCGAGTTTGCTGCCTTCCAGGAGGAGTTCGATCACGATCAAACCATGCTCGACTTCCTCTCCTACAAAATGTACCCAGAGGTCTTCAAGAATTTCTGCCAGCACAAGCAGGAGTATGGCGAGATCTCCTATCTCCCCACCACGGCCTTCTTCTACGGTCTGCAGCAGGATGAGGAGATCTCCGTAGAGATCGGCAAGGGCAAGGTAATCATCATTCGCCTGCTCTACATCTCCAATGCGGGTGAGGATGGAATGAGAACGGTCACCTTTGATCTCAACGGTCAGACCCGTACCGTGCGTGTGCGCGACAACTCTGTGGTTGCCAAAACTCAGGTCAACACCAAAGCCTCGGACGACGACCATGAGGTTGGCGCACCACTGCAAGGCAAACTCTCTGATGTGGTCACCAACGAAGGGGACCAGGTCGCCAAGGGGGATGCACTGTTCGTCATTGAGGCGATGAAGATGGAGACCACGGTGACTGCTCCTTTCGAAGGCACCATCAAGAAGATCCATCTCCAGGCGGGTGAGTTGGTTGAGCAAGACGACCTGGTGATTGAATTCAAATAGCTCGGTCAAATATTCTCTGTGAGCGGGGCT
>CAZKCT010000014.1:0-4790 GCA_964551545.1 uncultured Piscirickettsiaceae bacterium
CGACTCAGTCTCCATTGCGCCACTGAAGGTGAGCTGATAGTTTACCGGGAATTTTTCAGCTAGATGGAACCATGATGTCTCACGAAAACCCGCTTTTGACCATGGAGGGGCTCCCCCCATTTTCACAGATCAAACCGGAACATGCACTGCCTGCAGTCGAGTCTCTGCTTGAGGAGAATCGAGGCACTGTTGCCACACTGCTTGATCGGGAGGGTGGATTCCAGTGGAGTGATCTGGTGCAGCCGCTGGAGGAGATGGAAGATCGATTGGGGCGTATCTGGTCGCCAGTCAGTCACCTCAACTCGGTGAAGAACAGCCCTGAATTGCGGGATGCCTACAACACCTGTCTACCACTGCTCTCTGACTATGCGACCGAGATGGGGCAGCATAAGGGGCTGCATGCTGCCTTCCGTGAGATTGCAGAGCATGAGAATTATCGGATGCTGGAGCCCTCACAGAAGAAGATCATCGAGAATGCACTGCGTGACTTCCGTCTCTCCGGTATTGATTTGCCTGCCGAGAAACAGGAGCGTTTTCGAGAGATCAGTCAGGAACTCTCCCAGCTCACCTCGAAGTTTGGAGAGAATGTGCTCGATGCCACCAATCAGTGGGAGAAGCTGATCACCGATGAGTCATTGTTGGCAGGGTTGTCAGATTCGGCTCGGGCGATGGCGAGACAGAGTGCTGAACAGCGGGATCAGGAGGGGTGGTGCTTCACGCTGGAGTTCCCCTCCTATATTGCGATCATGACCTATGCGGAGAGCCGGGATCTGCGTGAGGAACTCTATGCCGCCTATGTCACTCGTGCCTCTGATCAGGGGCCGCATGATAAGGCGCTGGATAACACGCCGGTGATGGAACAAATTCTCAAGCTGCGCCATGAGAAGGCGAAGTTGCTGGGTTTTGCCAACTATGCCGAGTATTCACTTTCGACCAAGATGGCGGAGAGCCCGGAACAGGTGATCAGCTTTCTTGAGGATCTTGCAGGGCGCTCCCTTACTGTGGCCAAACAAGAGCTTGAAGAGCTGCGCCAATTTGCCAAAGAGCTGGATGGTATTGAGGCGCTGCAGTCGTGGGATATGGCCTACTATGCAGAGAAATTGAAAGAGCGCAGTTATCAACTCTCTGAAGAAGAGTTGAAACCGTGGTTCCCGATTGATCGTGTGCTGGAGGGGATGTTTGAGGTGGTCCACCGGCTCTATGGCATCACCATTGAGGAACAGCAGGGTGTGGACCTTTGGGATGAAGAGGCCCGTTTCTTTAGTGTCACGGGCCGTGAAGGAGCGCTCCGAGGACAGTTCTATACCGATCTTTACGCTCGCTCACAGAAGCGGGGCGGGGCGTGGATGGATGATTGTATTACCCGTCGTAAGATGGCGGATGGGGTACAGGTGCCAGTCGCTTACCTCACCTGTAACTTCACGCCGCCGATTGGAGAGGATCCTGCGCTACTGACCCATGATGAGGTGCTGACCCTGTTTCATGAATTCGGCCATGGGCTGCACCATTTGATGACGCAGGTTGATTTTCCCAGTGTGGCGGGGATTGCCGGGGTGCCGTGGGATGCGGTGGAGCTGCCGAGTCAATTCATGGAGAATTGGTGCTGGCAGGAGGCGGCGCTACCACTCTTCTCGGGGCACTATCAGAGCGGAGAGCCGCTGCCCAAAGAGAAGTTCGAGCAGCTGCTGGCAAGTCGAAACTTTCAGTCCGGTATGGCGATGGTGCGCCAACTGGAATTTGCGCTGTTCGACTTCAAGATGCATCTCGAGTTTGATCCCGAAGGGGCGCAGGGGAATGGAGAGCAGGTCTACGCCGCATTGGAGGCGGTACGCGAGCAGGTGGCGGTGATGAATCCACCCTCTTTTAACCGCTTTCCACACAGCTTCTCCCATATATTTGCCGGGGGGTATGCGGCCGGTTACTACAGCTACAAGTGGGCCGAGGTGCTCTCTTCCGACGCCTTCTCACATTTTGAGGAGAGCGGGGTCTTCGATGCGGAGAGCGGCCTGCGCTTCCTGTCAGCGATTCTGGAGCAGGGCGGCTCTCGCGATCCGATGGAGCTCTTTATCGAGTTCCGGGGACGAGAGCCGCAGATCGATGCGCTATTGCGTCACTCTGGAATCAGTCAGTAGCGCAAGGGTTACTGCTTGGGGGTGACCGCGTTGCGCAGCTGCTTGGCATCCTCGAAGGATTGGCGGGCGCTCCAGATGATGTAACCGCCCCACAGTACCTTGACGTTATCGAAGCCGGCGACACTCAATGCCAGATGGGCCTTCGAGGAGAGTAGCCCAGTCTCGCAATAGAGCAGAATGGATTGGTCAGTTGGCAGCTCATTGCGGCGCATCAGAATTTCGCGCCACTCAATGTTGATGGCGTTGGGAAGATGGCCTGCCTGATACTGTCCCGCATTGCGGGTGTCGACGATGAAAAAACCGTCGTATCCCTGATGCTCCAACTGCTCCGGTGAGATCGCGCCGGCAGAGTAGGGGGCAAACTCCATGTATTCCTGTAGCGCATCGATGGCCTCTGTGTCAGCGGCATTGAGGTGGGCTGTGTGCAGGGCCATGGGAATGGAAAGCAGCAGGGTCAAACGATAAATTCTTTTAAAAAACATAGGGTTTTTGAGTTTTTGTTGGGGTTGAAGTATATAATGAACTGCTTTCTGGCAATACATTCATGTTGATGATGCAGCGAGACCGTCTTTATTCCGCAGATATTGATCTTGTCGAGGGCTTTCGCTTCGATGAGAGTGTCGCGGGCGTCTTTTCGGACATGATTCGGCGTTCAGTCCCTGGATATGGGATGGTGCTTTCACTCACTGGGGTATTGGCGGAGCAGTATCTCCAGCCAGAGAGCCGGGGCTATGATCTGGGAGCCTCTCTTGGGGGATCGACACTGGCAATGCGCGAGGTGGCACGGCAGCGCCACTGCCCACTGATTGCGGTCGACAACTCTGAGGCGATGATCGAGCAGTGCCGTCTTCATTTGGGAGAGATTGCAGAGGAGGAGCAGATTGAGCTGCACTGTGAGGATGTTCGTGGCACCGTTGTGGAGCGAGCCTCACTGGTGGTGATGAATTTCACCCTGCAGTTTATCCCTCTGGAAGAGCGGGAGCAGGTGCTCTCCAATATTGCTGCCGGGATGAAGAGGGGTGGCGCATTGATGCTCTCGGAGAAGATTCGCTTTGAGACCCCAGAGCAGCAGGCGCGTATCGATCAGCTTCACCATACCTTCAAGCGTGCCAATGGCTACAGTGATTTGGAGATTAGTCAGAAGCGGACCGCATTGGAAGATGTGTTGGTGAGTGAGACGGTTACGGAGCACCTGCAGCGCCTGCAGCGGGTAGGATTCCGTCAGGTAGAAGTGATCTTTCAGGCGCTCAACTTTATCTCTATTTTGGCGATCCGCTGATGGCTGTGTCGGTGCCACTACAGTTGGAGCGTGTGCTTGATGTACTGAGAAAGGCAGAGATGGGGGCGTGGACCGACCAGCTGGAGCATGAGTTGCCACCGCTGTTTGAGCCGGGGCGTAATGGTAATCTGCCGCGCTGGCTCTCTGCTCTGCAACAGCTTCCCAAACAGCATGCCGCAGTGGTGGAGCTCAATCGGCCTGTCGTGAAGATTGGCGATTTGGCGGAGCTGGAGAGCGAGCAACGCGAGGCGCTGGAGGCATTGATGCGGCAACTGCACCCCTGGCGCAAGGGGCCATTTGAACTGTTTGGGATCCATATCGATACCGAGTGGCACTCCGACTGGAAGTGGGGGCGGCTGGAATCGATGATTCAGCCGTTGCAGGGGCGAACGGTGCTCGATGTGGGCTGTGGCAATGGCTACTATGCACTGCGCATGGCCGGGGCGGGTGCAGAGTTGGTGGTTGGCATTGATCCCAATCTGCTTTTCCTCTGTCAATTTCGAGCCTTGATACACTTTTTTTCGGAGCCGCCGCCAGTTCATCTGCTTCCGGTGGGTATGGAGTCGGTGCCTGCCAATCTGCAGCAGTTCGACACAGTTTTCTCCATGGGGGTGCTCTATCATCGGCGCTCACCCATCGATCACCTCTATGAGCTGAGAGGCGCACTACGTGTGGGTGGGGAGCTGGTGTTGGAGACTCTGGTGATTGAGGGGAAGGCAGGAGAAGTTTTGGTTCCTGAGGGGAGATATGCCAAAATGAGAAATGTTTGGTTTATTCCCTCCGTTCCAGAGCTGATCCACTGGCTGCAGCGAGTCGGTTTTCGTCAGGTGCGCTGCCTGGATCAGTCGTTGACCACGACCGAGGAGCAGCGGGGTACTTCATGGATGCAGTTTGAGTCGCTGGCTGATTTTCTGGATCCGGAAGATCCGCAGAAGACCATTGAGGGATATCCCTCTCCAAGAAGGGCGCTATTTTCAGCGATTGCTCCTTGACCAAAGGCGCCTCTCTCGAGGTCCCTCGGTATTGAAATAATAGGATATGAGAAAGAGATGAAAAAGATTTGGGAACAGCATCACAGCCTGATTCAGTGGGTGGTCGTCGCCCTATTGGTGGCCTCGGTCGCTATTTGGCTGGGTGCAGATACGCCGGATGCACCCGTTGAGTCGGACCAACCCCCTGTGGCGGTTGAGTCGGCCTCGGCTGAATTGGCTCCGATTGAGGAAATCATTGTTGAGCCACCCGCCGTGGCATCTGTACCTCCTGCGGTTGAGAAGCTGGTGGTTGTTGAGGCCTCCAAGGTTGAAGAGATCGCAGAGCCCGTTGAGCAGCCGAAGGTGGCTCAACCCTCGTTAGTCCCTGAGTCTGCTCCTGCCTCTGCC
>CAZKCT010000014.1:4890-32006 GCA_964551545.1 uncultured Piscirickettsiaceae bacterium
GCAGCCGAAGGTGGCTCAACCCTCGTTAGTCCCTGAGTCTGCTCCTGCCTCTGCCCCACAACCACAACCACAACCAGAACCCGTAGCCGATCTGAGCTGCCCGGAGTGGAGTCAATCGGCTGCAGTCTCTCGAGGTACTTTCACTCGCGGCGTGGACCGTAATCTGCGTGAGCCAGTCGATTCAGTCTGTAGCCTTGAGCGCAGTGAGGGCAGAATTTACTACTTCAGTGATCTCTATAATCAGTTTGGTAAACGTATCCATCACCTCTGGGAATACAACGGAAAGAGTATGGCCAAAGTGGCGCTGGGTCGCGTCAAGGGGCCGCGTTGGCGGGTCTGGTCCAGCAAGAACCTGATTCCAGGCTGGCGAGGGCGCTGGACGGTTAAAGTGGTGGATGATCAAGGCAATATTCTCCACCAGGAGTCCTTCGAGTACGGCCGATGAGCGCGGCAGATCTGCGGGCATTCATCGATCAGCTAGAGCAGCAGGGGGAGCTGAAGCGGATCTCGCGTGAGGTGGACCCTCATCTGGAGATGACCGAGATTGCAGACCGTGTATTGCGTGCGGGTGGCCCTGCGTTGCTGTTTGAAAATCCCAAAGGATCGACTGTGCCGGTGTTGGCCAATCTCTTCGGGACTCCGAAGCGGGTGGCGCTGGGGATGGGGCAGGCGTCGGTGGAGCATTTACGTGAAGTCGGGCAGGTGTTGGCCTATCTCAAGGAACCTGATCCACCCAAAGGGTTTAAGGATGCGCTTGAGAAGCTGCCGATTTTCAAACAGGTTCTGAATATGTCTCCCAAGGTGCGTAGCAAGGCACCTTGTCAGGAGGTGGTGATTGAGGGGGATGACGTTGATCTTTCGCAGTGGCCGGTGCAGACCTGCTGGCCAGGGGATGCTGGGCCACTGATTACCTGGGGGCTGGTGGTGACGCGAGGCCCCAATAAAGAGCGCCAGAATCTTGGAATTTACCGCCAGCAGGTGATTGGCAAGAATCGGGTCATTATGCGCTGGCTCTCCCATCGTGGTGGGGCGATTGATTTCCGCGAGTGGAAGGCGGCTCACCCCGGAGAGCCGTTCCCGGTTTCGGTGGTGATTGGTGCGGACCCGGCAACCATCTTGGGAGCGGTAACCCCGGTCCCGGATACCCTCTCTGAGTATGCTTTTGCGGGGCTGTTACGTGGCTCCAGGACGGAAGTGGTTGCGTGTAAGGGGAATGATCTGCAGGTGCCAGCGAGTGCAGAGATGATTCTCGAGGGGACCATCGATCTCGATGAGCTGGCCCCAGAGGGTCCCTTTGGGGACCACACGGGGTACTACAATGAGGTGGAGCAATTCCCGGTCTTCACTGTGGAACGCATCACCCATCGCAAGAACCCGATCTACCACTCTACCTATACCGGGCGTCCACCGGATGAGCCAGCAGTGCTTGGGTTGGCGCTCAATGAGGTCTTTGTCCCCATTCTTAAAAAGCAATTTCCAGAGATTGTCGATTTCTATCTGCCGCCGGAGGGGTGTTCCTATCGGATGGCGGTTGTCAGTATCGACAAACAGTATCCGGGGCACGCCAAGCGGGTGATGATGGGTTGCTGGTCATTTTTGCGCCAGTTCATGTACACCAAGTTCATCATTGTGACCGATGCCGATGTCAACGTGCGGCGCTGGGAGGATGTGATCTGGGCGATCACCACACGGATGGATCCAGCACGTGATACCACACTGGTGGAGAATACGCCGATCGACTATCTTGATTTCGCCTCACCCGTCTCTGGATTGGGTTCCAAGATGGGGCTGGATGCGACCAACAAGTGGGAGGGAGAGACGAGCCGCGAATGGGGAACCGCCATCGAAATGGATGCGGCAGTATGCGCGCGGGTGGATGAGTACTGGAAAGAGCTTGGATTGGAAGAGTAGTTGATCCGTTTGTGTAGCAGAATGTAACCTGTTTTTTGTAAGTATTGTGATAGAGTCAATCAATCGGTTTAGTAAGATTGTGGTGACTGGGAAAGGTTGAGGAGCAGTTCTTGGCAGAGATGAAAAAAACGGGGCGCAAGATTCTTGTGGTGGATGACCAGCCGGAGATGGTGGGTTATTTGAAAGAAATTCTTGATCCGCAGTATCGCGTCTATACCGCCCGCTCTGGAAAGGATGCGCTGGAAATTGCCCAGCGTGAGAGACCGGACCTGATTTTGTTGGATATCATCATGCCGGAGATGGATGGGCATGAGGTCTGTAAAAATCTCAAAAAAATGTCAGAGACTAGTCAGATCCCGATTATCTTTCTGACGGCACTCAATACCTCGGATGAGGAGGAGAAGGGGCTGGTCTGCGGGGCTGCAGATTACATCAGTAAGCCGATCTCTCCCGGGATTGTGAACCTGCGGGTTCGCAACCATCTACAGCTCAAATATCAGATCGAACTGCTGGAACGGATTTCGATGACCGATGCCCTGACCGGGCTGGCTAATCGTCGTGCCCTCGACCTGCTGCTGGAGCGAGAGGTGCATACTGCGGTGCGTCGCAATGAATCCATCACTCTGATGATGGTGGATGTTGACCACTTCAAGAACTACAACGACTACTATGGGCATCCTGCCGGTGATGAGTGTCTGAAGCAGATTGCCAGTACCCTCTCTGATTGTGTGCAGCGCACGGTCGACGTAGTGGCCCGTTATGGTGGAGAGGAGTTTGCACTGGTCCTGCCCGATACTGATGCTGAGGGGGCACAGTTTATCGGTAACTTGATCTTGCAAGAGATCGAGGCCCTGCAGATTCCCCATGCATCTTCCGGGGTCAGTCCCCATGTCTCGGTCAGTGTTGGTTCTGCGACGGTGATTGCGAATGCAACCCTCTCTCCGCTGCGTCTGATCAAGATTGCGGATGACATGCTCTATGCTTCCAAAGATCAGGGCCGCAAGCGAATCAACTATCACTTCTGATTGGTTGTCAGTTCAGTAGCCCTTTCGGGTGATTTTTCTCAAAAAATGGGTTGAGTCGGCGGCAAAGACATAGCAAAATAGTCGGTCTTTGTTGTGAATCAATTAGAAAGGAATTGTTGATGACCCATCGTATCGAGTTACAGCCCAGTGGACACCAGTTTGAGAGCGCAGAGGGGGCTAATATTCTTGAAGCTGCCCTGGAGCATGGTGTTGCTTTTCCTTATGGCTGCCAGAATGGATTCTGTGGTGCCTGTAAGGCGAAAGTGACCTCTGGAGAGTATGCATACCAAGATGGGTATAGTTCTCAGCCGTTGACCGAGGAGGAGATCGCTGAGAATGTGGTGATCTGCTGCAAGGCAGAGGCGAAGAGCGACCTGGTGGTTGAGGTGCATGAGGTGGCGGCCGCAGCAGAGATTAAGGTCCGTACTCTGCCGACCAAGGTCGTGAGCATCGAGCAGCTGGCAGATGATGTGGTTCGTCTGACCCTGAAACAGCCCGAAGAGGAGAGCCTGCAGTTCCTTGCAGGTCAGTACCTGGAGATTTTGATGGAAGATGGGCGCCGTCGCGCATTCTCTATCGCCAATGCACCACACAATGATGGGGGGATTGAACTCCATATTCGTCTGGTTGAAGGAGGGGCTTTTACGCCGCATGTCTTCACTGAGATGGAAGAGAAGGAGATGTTACGGATTGAGGGTCCGATGGGGAGCTTCTTCCTGCGTGAAGAGTCTGAACACGAGATCATCATGGTGGCTGGTGGCACCGGCTTTGCTCCGATCAAGGGAATGGTCGAGCATGCTGTTGAGCTGGGAATCAAGAACCCGATCAAGGTCTACTGGGGGGCGCGTGGAGAGGCGGACCTCTATCTCAATACATTGGCCCAACAGTGGGCGGCAGAACATGACAATATTGACTACATCCCTGTGCTCTCTGAGGCGGGTGAGGGATGGAGTGGTCGCACTGGGCTGGTTCATGAGGCGGTGATTGCAGACCACGAGGATCTCTCTTCAGCCGATGTCTACATGGCGGGCCCGCCGGTGATGGTCAATGCCGGGAAAGGGGCCTTTGCGGACTGTGGACTGCCGGAAGAGCAGCTCTTCTATGACTCTTTCGAGGTTGCGGGCGCTTCGGAGTCCAAATAGCCCAACTGCTGTAGAGGTTGCTTGTTGTGAGGCGTTCCGTTTTCGGATTGCTCTCGTAGCAGCGCAACCTCACGCTCCATCAAACTGAGGGCGCCCTCCAGCTCTCCCTGCTGTTTCATCAGTTGCGCCAATAGTTGGTAGCTTTCACTGCTGGGGGAGAGCTCCAGGCTCTTCTTCAGATGGTGTTGCGCCTGCCCCCATACCTCTTTTCTCAGATAGAGCGCTCCCAGTGCATGATGAAGGGGGGCGCTTTCTGAGTGGCCCTTGAGCCACTTCTCGGCATGTTGAATTTGCATGTCAGTTTTTGTCGTCTCTAGAGCGCCATAGTGGGCCACCAGTGACTCGGACCATGAGCGCTCAATCGCCTTGCGTAGCAGCTTCTCGCCCTCTTCATGGTCGCCGCCGGCACTCAGAAGCTGAGTGTATTGGCCCAGCAGCAATGAGTCTCGTCGCTCCTTGCGGGGAAGCTGTTTCCACTGCTGTTTCAGGGCAGCGGTTGATTCAGCTGCGGCGGCCAGCAGTCGCTGGGATTCTGCCTGTTGTCGAATGGGCTGGAGCTCTTCTGTGGAGAGCCCCCCCTTCTTTTGAAGTTGCGGCAGTAATTTAATCAGTGCCCCCCACTGCTGTTGGGCGGTCAAGGTTTTTGCCAGCAGCTGCAGCAGTTTGGGGTGGTTGGGACGCTGTCTGCGTAGCTGGTTGAGGGTTTCGAATGCGGCGTCATACTGTTGATGCCCCAGCTGTTGTTCAGCTTGAGTCAGGCCAATGACGAAATCTGCCTTGGGAGCCTGTTGGTGGGCCATTTTCAGATAGTGGTCCCGGCGTTCATCGGCCTGTTGGTGATGAGCCGCGTTGGCCGCGCCGAGGTAGTGCATCAGTGGATTGTCACTATGTGTGGCGGAGCGACCAAGCAGCTTTTCTGCCTTTTTCCAGTTGCCTTCAGCCAGAGTGATCAAGCCATGATTGAGTTGGTTGCGGGCGCGTCGAATCTGCTGGCGGTGGTTCCAGTGGTGCAGGTCTCGCGGTGCATGGATGATTCGCAACAGCAGGCGCACGGTATAGAGCAGGGCCAGAAACAGCAGCAGCGTCGCAATCAGTGCAAGACTGGGGCTGGTTTCAATGCTCCACGCCCCGACTCTTAATAGTAGATAGCCCTGTTGTCCTTTGAGCTGTAGTGCGGCCAAGCTGGTGACGAGCAGCAGCAGGGCGAGAATCAGAATTCGCCTCATTGAGTCGTACTCTTTTTGCTCAGCTGCTTCAGTTGTCGATGAGCCTCTCCAATGAGCGGTAGTTTAGGATTTAGGTTTGCGTCGGAGAGCGCTGCGAGTTGTTGTTTGAGTGTCTGCACCGTTGGTGCATTGGCGTCGAACTGCGCTAACCATCCCCGTGCATGGTGAACGCGCCCCTGGAATAGCACTGTTTCACGCAGGAGCAGAGCGCTCTGTGCCTGTTCCAAGCGGAGCCGAAGGATTTGGCGGGCGCTTTGCTGCTCCGATTCGGTGACGATCGTGGGCAGTGCTTGATCCTGTTTCTCAATGCGGATCAGGCTCAGCAGATCTCCCCAGATCCGTTGGGCCAGCCCCTCCCAGCTCCATGTTTTGGCTGTCTGCTCTGAGGAAGGGGTTGGCGGAGTGGGTGAAAGGGTGGGGGTAGAGGCCGCAGTTGGAAAGGGAAGGGTCTCCACCTGTGCGAGAATCTGGTCGATCTGTTGCACCAGCACCTCAAGGTTGACGGGAGCGACTTGTTGAATCTGCTGTAGTTCGCTCTCGACCTGTTGTCGAATGGGGATCAGTTGAGGGTTGCCAGATTCGCCCAGCTGATAAGCAGCTTGTGCCATCGCGTGTTGGCTACCCTCAAGGTCTCCCATCAGCATCAGACGCTCCTCGGCAATCTGTAGCAGCCGCAGGGCCGCTGTGTGGTGGAGCTGTTGCTCTCGTTGTTCCACTCTCTGGGCCAGTGTGGAGACGCTCTCCAGGAGTTGGTTCAGCTGCTCTTGTTGTTCTTCGATGCTCTGCTGAAGTGAGGCATTGCGCTGTTTTAGCTGCTGTTCCAACTGTTCAACGGCTTGGTGCTCTTGCAGTTGCTGTGCAGTGAATTGCTGTAGCTGGTCAGTCTGTTGTTGCTGCTGAGTTGTAAGCTGTTGCTGGTTGTGATCGAGGCGTGTCTCGAATTGTGTGATGGTGTGCTGCAGCTGCCCAATCTGTTGCTGATTGTCTGTGGTTTGGCGGTTGGCGCTCTGTTGATGTTGTTGCAGAGACTGGTTGAGAAGCCAGAGCCCGCCACCAAGCAGAGTAAGCAGGAGTAGGGCGCCTCCAATAATGAGTGCGGTACGTGTTCCGTTCTTTCCGTTCGCTTTTGAATCGGAGAGGATCTCTGCATCGATGATTTCTTCGGGGGCGCTCTGGCTCATGGTGGTGGCTTGGTTATTGTTGTTGGTTGGCCCAGGATAGGAGTGTATCAAGGATCGCCTGGTCGCTGGGCGGTTGTGCGAGGAGAGGTGGGGGTGCGATGCCTCGCTCAAGTGCAACCTCGCGGGTGCGTTCGCTCAGTACTACCAGTTGGCTCTGTTGTAGCAGGGGGAAATGGTCCGGGCCAATCATCTGGATCAGGTGGTCGAGGCCCTGATTGCTGGTGACAATGACCGCATCAATGGTGCCGTTTTTCCACTGCTGTAGTATGGGCATCGGGTCGATGGAGGGGATGGCGCGTCGGTATGCCTCAGCATAGTGGACCTCTGCCCCTCGTTGTCGCAAGGTCTCTGCCAACAGCTCTCGCCCCCCCTCGCCACGGATGATCAGAATCTTCTTGCCGGCAACTTGCTGCAGTGCGGGGGTCTCCAGTAGCCCCTCGCTATCAAACCGCTGAGTGGGAAAAATATCAGCCTGATGGCCTAGCTGTTCCAGTGTGCGAGCGGTGGCCTTGCCAACTGCGGCGAGTTGCAGGGCCTCCGGGAGTGGGCGCAATTGCTCGATCTGCTCAATACCAATACGAGCCGCATTGGCACTGATGAAGATGGCGATATCAAACTGCTCAATGCGACGAAATTGGTGGAGTGCGGGCTCCAAATCTTGTGGAGGGAGGATCTCCATCACTGGGAGCAAATAAGTGTTTCCCCCCAGTGCCTCGATCTGCTGTTGCAGAGCGGCGGCCTGATGGGTTGGACGGGTAATCAGTATGCCGCGTCCCTGGAGTGGCTTGGCGTTGCTGTGGTGGGTCACCGTTGTGAAAGGATCTCAGTCAGCCTGATCGTAGAGTTCCTGCAGAATCTCTTTGGCGCCATTATTGAGCAGTTCTTCAGCGATCTGAACACCGAGGCCCTCCCCCTCTGCTTGTGGGGCTCGCCCTTCGGCGCGGATGATGATAGATCCATCGACGGCACCAACCAATCCACGCAGATAGATATCATCCCCCTCTAGAATCGAGTAGCTGCCAATAGGGACCTGACAGCCCCCTTCCAATCGGTGGTTGAGGGCGCGTTCAGCACGCACCCGGACAGATGTTTCGTGGTGGCTGAGGGTGTTGATTCGGTCGAGCACATCCTGGTCACCGCTACGGCACTCAATGCCGACTGCTCCTTGGCCCACCGCAGGCAAGATCACCTCAGCGGCGATGCGGCTGCGAATGCGATCTCCCATCTCCAGGCGAATCAGTCCGGCAGAGGCGAGAATGATGGCGTCGAACTCTCCATCATCCAGTTTGCGCAGACGCGTGTTGACGTTTCCACGCAGGTCAGCGATCTCGAGGTCAGGGCGGAGATCAAGCAGCTGGCATTTGCGCCGCAGACTGGAGGTGCCAACTCGAGCGCCCTGTGGCAGATCTTCAAAATTTGCATAGTTGTTTGAGACAAAGGCATCCAGCGGCACCTCGCGCTCACAGATCACTGGCAGGAAGAGCCCTTCCGGAAACTCCATGGGGACATCTTTCATGGAGTGGACCGCAATATCGCAATCCCCTTCCAGCATGCGAGCCTCGAGCTCTTTGACGAAGAGCCCTTTGCCACCGATCTTGGCGAGTGGTGTGTCGAGGATCTTGTCCCCCTTGGTGCTCATCGTGACCAGCTCAACCTCAAGGTCATCATGGATCTCAAGAAGTCGGCTTTTGACAAATTCGGCTTGCCACAGCGCCAGTGGACTTTTTCGGGTTGCGATTCGAAGCTTGGACAACATGGAGGTTTTTCTCTTCCCTAGTTTTTATCTGGATGACAAGGGTACAATGGACCACCTTGAAAATCACTAGATTCATTGAGTCAGAGCCAGAGAAGTGACATTGATTGCGCTGTTACCCAAACGATTGAGTCGTTCAGGATGCCATTGGGCGATCTGGGCCATGTTGTTGGTGTTGCCGCTGACGGTGCAGGCCGAACTGGCCAGCCATGTGCAGATGAGCGCCAACCTGCAGCGTGACGGCATGTTGGCGGCAGAGCGGGATGTGCCGATGATTCTGATGGTCTCTGCGGAGGAGTGCCCCTACTGCATGGTGATGGAGTCTGATTATCTGGTGCCCCTGCTGCGTAACCGTGCTTATGAAGAGAGGGTGTTGATTCGCAAGATTCATCTCGATAGCTTTGATGAGATCATCGACTTCTCTGGAGAATCGGTCGCACCCACGGATATCAGTCAGCGTTACGGTGTCTGGGTGACGCCGACGCTGCTATTTCTCAACGGTGAAGGGGAAGAGATGCAGAAGCGGATGGTCGGCCTTGGGGTGCGTGATTTTGTCAGTGCCTATATTGATGAGTCGATTGATGCTGCAGCCGGTGTGATGCGCGGCCTGCTGCCCGGGAAGGGTGGATAGTGCCCCTAATAATTAAAGTAGTTGAAGTAGAGAAGAATGGAATCGCCAGAATTGAATGAGAAGCCCTGGACGGGGCGCTTTACTGAATCGACAGATGCTTTTGTCGAGGCATTTACCGCCTCGGTAACCTTTGATCAGCGGATGGCCCACTATGACATTCAGGGCTCCGTCGCCCATGCGCGGATGCTGGCTGAGGTGGGTGTGTTGACCGATGGGGAGCGAGACCAGATCCTGCAGGGGCTGGAAGATATTCTGGAGGAGATCAAGAGCGGGGCCTTTAATTGGTCGATTGCGCTTGAAGATGTCCACATGAATATCGAGTCAAAGCTGGTTTCTCTGATTGGCGATGTGGGGAAAAAGCTCCATACCGGCCGCTCCCGGAATGACCAGGTGGCAACGGACATTCGGCTCTGGTTGCGGGATGAGATGGATGCGATTCTGGCCGAGCTGGATCGCCTGCAAGAGGCGCTATTGACGCTGGCGGAGCGGGAGGCGGAGACCATCATGCCCGGCTTCACCCATCTGCAGACGGCGCAGCCGGTCACCTTTGGTCACCACATGATGGCCTGGCACGAGATGCTGGTGCGTGATACAGGACGCTTGCTCGACTGTCGCAAGCGGGCCAATGTGATGCCATTGGGCGCCGCCGCACTGGCAGGAACCACCTACCCGATTGATCGTGCCATGACGGCCAAGCTGCTCGGTTTTGATGCGCCGGCAGAGAATTCTCTGGATGCGGTGAGTGATCGTGACTTCTCGATTGAGTTCACCTCCGCCGCCTCGCTGTTGATGATGCATCTTTCTCGTTTCTCCGAAGAGCTGGTACTTTGGACCTCCGATCCATTCAGTTTTATCGAGCTGCCAGACAGTTTCTGTACGGGCTCTTCTATCATGCCGCAGAAGAAAAATCCTGATGTGCCAGAGCTGGTACGGGGCAAGACCGGACGGGTTTACGGCCATATGATCGGACTGTTGACCCTGATGAAGGGGCAGCCGCTGGCCTACAATAAGGATAACCAGGAAGATAAAGAGCCGCTGTTTGACACCGTCGATACCCTGAAAGGCTCGCTCAAGGTCTATGCGGATATGATGCCAACGGTGAAAGTCAATCGTGACAAGACGCGTGAGGCGGCGGGTAAAGGGTTCTCGACCGCAACTGACCTTGCCGACTATGTGGTGCGTGCAGGGGTGCCGTTCCGCGACTCCCACGAGATTGTCGGTAAAGCAGTACGCTACGGCATTGAGCAAGGGAAAGATCTGGCTGAGATGAGTCTGGTGGAACTTCAGCAGTTTTCCGAGGTCATTCAGAAAGACGTTTTTGAGGTGTTGACACTGGAAGGATCAGTGGCTGCTCGTAATCACCGTGGTGGCACTGCACCGGAGCAGGTGCATGCAGCGGTACGTCGGGCACGCCGCAGAAAGGCGGAAGAGATCTCTGGTAGTACCTCATTTCAAGACCAGTCCTACTAACGATTTTAGTGATACCCGATTGAGAGGAGCCCATGGCCTCACGTAAACGTACTATTCTACCGATCAGCATCATTGCCCTGCTGTTTGTCCTGCTCTATACCGGGCTCTACCTCAATCCTCGCCATGAGAGCGATGATTCACCGATGATTGGCAAATCAGCCCCCGGGTTTGATCTGCCCGATCTGTTGGTTCCGGGAGAGCGCTTCTCGCGTGCCGACCTCAACGGACAGGTGAGTCTGGTCAATATCTGGGCAACCTGGTGCCCCTCTTGTCGTGCTGAGCATGATGTATTGATGCGGCTGGCCGCAAGCGGCGAGGTGCCGATTTTCAGTATCAACTGGAAGGATCGGCCAGAGTCCGGTGGCAGCCGGACGGCAGCACTGCAGTGGCTCGATCGCCTCGGCAACCCCTACCTGAAGACCGGGGATGATGGGGACAATGTGGCTGGATTGGAGTGGGCGGTCACTGGAGCGCCAGAAACCTACCTGATTGATGTCGAAGGAAAAATTTGTGAGCGGATGACGGGGCCATTGAATGATGTTGCTCAACCCGACCCACAGAATTCACAAGAGGTGAAGAACAACGTCGGGAATATTCTGACCATTGTGCGCAAGATGCGTGAAGGCGATGGCAGATGTCTGCCGCGCAGTAGCTAGGAGGAGATGGGGATGGGGAACCACTGGATGGTCAGATTGTTATTTGTACTGCTGTTGTCGGTTTCTGGAGTGACTTCGGCTGCGCCAATCGATAGTTTCTCCTTTCAATTGCAGAGTGAGGAGGATCGCTTCAAGCGGTTGATTGAGGAGATCCGCTGTGTCAAGTGTCAGAACACTACCATTGCCGGCTCCAATGCCGATTTGGCGAGAGATCACCGCGTCAAGGTCTACGAGATGATGAAGCAGGGTAAGAGCGATGCTGAAATCCGTGAGTGGTTTGTGGTGCGCTATGGGGACTTTGTCCTCTATCGACCGCAGGTTGACTCGCGCACCTGGCTGCTCTGGGGGTTGCCGCTGTTGCTGGTGCCAATCGGAGGGCTACTGTTGGTGATGCAGATCCGTCGTCAGCGGGCTGCCGCAACGCAAGAGGTTCCGCAAGAGTCGGTGCTCAGTGAAGAGGAACAGGAAAAATTGGATGAGGTGCTGAAATGAGTGATGTGATGCTGTTTTGGGGGGGCGCTGTGGCGATGGTTGCGGTCGCGCTGCTCTTCCTGTTGCCGGCCTTGTTGGGGCGCGGTAAGGAGGTGGGAATTGCCCGCCGGGAAAATAATCTAGCCATTTTCCAGCAGCGTCTCGATGAGCTGAAGGCAGATCAAGAGGGTGGCGAGTTAAGTGCTGAACAGTTTGATCAGGCTGAGGCCGACCTCAAGCGAGAGCTTCTGGCTGATCTGGAAGGGGAGGAAGAGCAGGCTCAGCAGAGTGATTCAGCGGGAAGGATCGGGGTGTTGATGGCGCTGGTATTGGTGCCGCTGGTCGCATTCGGTATCTATGCCCAGATTGGCTCTCCGGAGGCGCTGGATATGCCAGCGGCAACCGAGGTTGTCCAAAAGCAGCAGAACGCACAGGCCTTTGAGGACGCCGTGGCTCAGCTCGAACAAAAGCTGCAGCAAGAGCCCAATAATCCAGATGGCTGGATGATGCTGGCGAAATCGTATGGCTACCTGGGGCGTGGCGATAAGGTGATGTCGGCCTATCAGCAGGCGATCCACCACGCAGGGGAGGAGGTGAGTCCGCAACTGTTGGTGGAATATGCCGAGGCATTGGCCGCAGAAAATGGCGGTGAGTGGCTGGGCGAACCGATGGCGCAGCTCAACAAGGCGCTGGAGATTGACCCCAAGAGCATGGACGCACTGTGGATCTCGGGTCATGTTCACTTTGATTTGGGGCGTTATGAACAGGCGCTCAGCTTCTGGGAGCGATTGGCAGCGAGTACCTCGAATGATGATCCAGAGATTGTTCAGTTGATCAACGAGGCAGCCTTTGGTGCTCAAGAAAAGCTGGGGATAGAGCGTCGCCCGCTGCTGGAGCTGGCTGCTGCACCTGCTGGGGCCGTGTTGAATGTCGCGGTGACGCTTGATCCTGCGCTCCAGAATCAGGTTACGGCAGAGGACGTGGTTTTTGTCTATGCCAAGGCGAAAGGGCGTAAAGGCCCTCCACTGGCGGCACAGCGGTTGACCGTTGCCGATCTGCCAACGACGGTTCGTCTGGATGACAGTATGGCGATGATGCCGGGCAATACCCTCTCTTCAGTGGAGGCGGTGATTGTTGGTGCCAAGATCACAAAAAGTGGGACGGCAACCGGAGGGGAGCACCTGGTGGGTGAGGTCGAGAGTGTGACCGCAGCCACAGAACCGGTTTCAGTGGAGATTAATCGCCGGCTACAGTAGTGTTATCCTGGTGGCTAGAGGAGTGGGACTGCCGCCTCTTTAGAAATGATTGCATCAACCGGGGGGAAGATTGGCCAGATTGAGAGGGAACCGATGGGGATCAATCTTGCAGCAGATGCTGCTGTTGGTGCTGTTCTCGGCCTCAGTTCCAGCCACTGCAGATGAAGAGCCTTCGCAAGCCATTGAGCCGATTCGGCTACAACTGAAGTGGCTCCATCAATTCCAATTTGCCGGATATTACGCCGCGCTCGAACAGGGTTACTATCGAGAGGCTGGATTCGACGTTACTCTGTTGCAGCACCCACTCAACCGCTCTCCGGTTGAGGTCTTGTTGGATGGGAGTGCAGACTATGTGGTGATGGGTAGTGATGTGTTGGTTCACCGCGCCGAGGGGGCACCATTGGTGGCGCTGGCAGCAATCACACAGCATGACCCATTGGCGCTACTGGTCACCAACAGCTCCGGTATTCAGCACCCGGAGGATCTGCGTGGTAAACGAGTGATGCTCGATTACGGGGCGCATGATGCCTCCATTTTGGCCATGCTGAAGCAGGCAGGGTTGGAGCAAGGGGATTACCAGCTCCAGCAGACCAGCTATAACCCGATGGACCTGGCGCAAGGGAGTACCGATGCCTTCAATGCCTATATCACCGATCAGGGTTTCCTGCTGGATGAGCAGGGGGTCGGCAACCATTATCTCCACCCCTCCCGTTACGGGATCGATTTCTATAGCGATATTTTGGTGACCACGGAGTCATTGATTGAGCGCAGCCCGGAGCAGGTACGACGGTTTCGTGAGGCCAGCCTCAAGGGATGGGCTTATGCAATGTCCCACACCGAAGAGCTGATTGATCTGATTTTGGCCAAGTACAACACCCAGAACCGTAGCCGTGCCCATCTGCAATATGAGGCGGCACAGATGCGAGAGATGGTGCAACCGTTACTGGTTGAGCTGGGGTATATGCACCATGAACGATGGAGTCATATTCGTGACACCTTTCAAAACCTCGGCTTTCTGAAGAGCGCGCCAGCTATCAATGAGATTCTCTATCAAGGCCATCTGCAGGCGCGAGAGAATATCCTCCAGAAGGCGCTGTTTCCAGCAGTGCTGGTGCTACTGGCGCTGTTGATGATTATCTTTCTGGTGGGGCTGTGGAACAGAAAACTGAAGCAACAGGTACGGCGTCGTACCGAGCAGTTGGAGCGGGCGCAGATGCGGACTGAGCTGATCCTGGAGTCGATGGATGAGGGGTTGGTCGTGGTCAACAAGGACCATCAGATCCAACGAACCAATCGAAAGCTGGAGCGGCTGACAGGGAAGTCGTCTGAGATGTTGGCAGGGCAGCCATTGGAGCAGATCTTTGAGGAGGATTCCGGTGCGCTCTTTGATGCGGCGCGCACACTCTGTGGCGCGAATGGCGACCTGATTCCGGTGCAGGTGAGCGGCGCAAAGCTCTCTGCAGAGGAAGAAGAGGCGGGGGGCGCAGTGCTGGTGGTCCATGATCTGCGGGACCGGGTGCGAGCGGAGCGTCAGGAGCAGTATGCGGCATTCCAGGCGGGGGTTGCCAATATGGGGGCGTCGGTACTCCACAATATTGGAAATGTGGTCACCGGAATGGGGGGGCATATTCTCCATATTGATCACAGCCTCAGCATGGTTCAGAGGTTGACTGAATGGTTGAGGAAGGTAGAGCAGGAACAAGAGGCGGAGGGAAGTACAGAAGAGAAGCTTCAGCAACAGTTGGAGCAGTCACATAAAGTTATTGAAGGGACTGCCTCTACGCTGGAGAAGATTGTTGAGGAGATTGGTGAGCGAGAGGTGCTGGATAAGCTTGAGCATGGCATTCGTCATATCGGTGAGGTGATTAGCATTCAGCAGAGTGCTGCGCGACCTGTGATCCACGCGACCCAATTCAATCTCAAGTCAATGGTAGGTGATGTGCGTGGATTGATTGAAGACCGTTTTGAGAAGTATGAGGCTCATTTTGAGGTCAATTTGGATCCGGCGCTTGGCAATGTCCTTTTGCCTCGTAATCCATTAATTCAGCTGCTTCTCAACCTGTTGAAAAATAGCCTGGAGGCGATTCAGGAGCGGATGGATGCCGATTCCGACTGGCGTGGACGTGTTCAATTGAGCTTTAAACACCAGAATGGATCACGCTTCACTGTGACGGTAGAAGATGATGGTTGTGGTGCGGATGCAGAGGGGTTGAAGCAGCTCTTCAAGACCGGTTATACCACCAAGCAGACAGGAAGTGGATATGGACTCCACTCTGCGGCCAATTTTGTACAGAGTATCGATGGTGAGATTCGTGCTGAGAGCGATGGTCCTGGTCGGGGGATGCGTATTGTTGTGACGCTTCCGTTGGCGCTCAATAAATCAGTGGGAGAGCGTTAGCTCTTGTTAATCTATTTCGCTGTGGTCGCACTGCTGCTGATGATCTGGATGGTGCTGTAGCGGAGGCGTGAATAAAAAAGCCGGTGTACCGCTTCGAAAGGTGCACCGGCTTACGTGGCTCTTGGGAGGCCCTCAACACCTGAGAGCGGTGCCTGAGAGGGTATCTATGGGATCAAAGAGCGACGCCTGGGTGGGGCAAAGAGCCCGCAACTACTGCTCGGTCGAGCTATTTTTGTCGCTATGGTCGATAAAAATAGGATTACGTCAATTTTTTCATTGACTCGATCGGGTTATTATAACTATATAAACGAATGCTTATTATATGGGGCCTGTGTTCTGTCCGCAATCTTTTCCTCGCTTGATGTGTGTGGCGCGGAGAATCCTCCTGCTGGTGGTGTGCAGTGTGGTAGTCTGCCCCCTTTATTCGACTTCCTATCGCGCTGATGAAACTAGAGATTATCCCTGTGACCCCGTTGCAGCAGAACTGTTCACTATTGATCTGCGAACAGAGCAACGATGCGGTATTGATTGATCCTGGCGGGGACCCAGAGCAGTTGATCGGTCGAGTGGAAGCGTTACAGGTCAATCCAGTCAAGTTGTTGATTACACACGGCCATTTTGACCATGCTGGTGCTGCAGCCGAGCTTGCAGAGCACTGGGAAATTCCGGTGGTTGGCCCCCATATTGAGGATCAGTTCTTGATGGAGTCGATTCCGGAGTGGAGTGCCAATTATGGCCTCAAAGGGCGTCCTGTCACCCCGGATCGCTGGTTGGAGCAGGGGGATGTGGTCGAGTTTGGAGAGCAGCGTCTCGATGTCCATCACTGTCCTGGCCATACCCCGGGCCATGTGGTCTACCTGCACGAGAAGGAGCGACTCGCCTTTGTGGGGGATGTGCTTTTCAGTCGCAGTATTGGCCGCACCGATTTTCCGAGAGGGGATCATGCACAGCTGCTTCGCTCGATTCAGCGCAAACTGTTCCCGCTGGGGGATGATATCCGCTTTGTTGCAGGGCATGGCCCTGGCTCTACCTTCGGAGAGGAGCGGCAAACTAACCCATTTCTACTCTAAGCCGTGCTGAATACGGCGGAGGGGATGGTTTCACCAGTCGGTTCCTTTATACTTCACCGCATGAACAGAAGAAATCTTGTATGGGCCTCAATGGTCGCTGTGTTGGCGGGGTGTGGGCAGACGGGCGACCTCTATCTGCCAGATGATCTGCGTGCAGAACAGTTGGAACAGCAGGCGGTAGTAGAACCGGATCGAGCGACAGCACTTCAGAGCGAGGCCGATCGACTGCGTCAACGTCATCAGCAGGCGGCCACGCTGCGTGCAACATTGACTAACCTGGAGCAGCAAGAGCAGACACTACGGGTTGCCGGAGAGATTGAGGCGGCAGATGAGCAGCTGAAAGAGGTCAACCGGATTCGTTACCAGCTGGGCGAGTTGATTCTCGAACAGCAGCGCGACCGATAACCGGTTTTCTTTTTAAGGAAGCGAAATCATGTACCCACACTTCGAAAGGGAGGGGGGCTCCCTCCATGTTGAGGCTATTCCTCTCTCATCACTGGCGGAACAGTATGGAACGCCGCTGTTTGTCTACTCGGCACAGGCGATTGAGGACCAGTGGAATGCCTATGAGGCTGGATTCAGCGGTCAGGAGCATCTGATCTGCTTTGCCGTCAAGGCCAACTCCAATCTTGCGGTTTTGGCGCAGCTCGCCCAGTTGGGAGCGGGTTTTGACATCGTCTCAGTAGGAGAGCTGGAACGGGTTCTGAAGGCAGGAGGTGACGCAGGGAAAGTGGTCTTTTCCGGTGTGGGCAAGCGTGAAGATGAGATTCGCCGTAGTTTGGAGGTGGGGATTCGCTGCTTCAATATTGAATCAGAAGCGGAACTGCAGCGAGTCAACTCGGTTGCTGCTGAGGTGGGCGTCAAAGCGCCAATCTCGCTACGGGTGAACCCGGATGTGGATGCGGGGACCCACCCCTACATCTCCACGGGCCTGCGTTCCAACAAGTTTGGTGTCACCATTGATGAGGCCCTGCGCGTCTACCAAGAGGCGGCGACGATGTCCAATCTGGAGATTATTGGGGTTGATTGTCATATTGGCTCACAGTTGACTGAACTTGCGCCCTTTGAGGATGCGCTTGATCGAGTGCTATTGCTGATCGACCAGCTCGCGGAGGCGGGGATCAAGCTCCACCATATTGATGTGGGCGGTGGTCTGGGGATTGATTACCAAGAGGATAATCCCCCTTCACCGCAATCCTATGTGCAGGCAGTGACTGCCAAACTGCAGGGGCGTGATCTGGAGATCATCATGGAGCCGGGGCGTGCCATGGTCGGTAATGCCGGTGTGATGTTGACCACCGTTGAATTTATCAAGCAGGGTGAGGAGAAGAACTTCTGTATTGTGGATGGTGCGATGAATGACCTCATTCGTCCTGCGCTCTACAGTGCCTGGCAGAATATTGTCCCGCTGGAGGAGCGTAGCGAGGGGGAGGCTGCAGTCTATGATGTGGTTGGCCCCATCTGTGAGACGGGCGATTTCCTCGGTAAGGAGCGTTCTCTCAATGTGCAGTCCGGAGATCGACTGGCGGTGCTCTCATCGGGAGCCTATGGTTTTGTGATGAGCTCGACCTACAACTCTCGCCCGCGTGCTGCTGAGGTGATGGTGCGGGGTGACCAGCACTGGGTGGTACGGGAACGTGAGACCATCGACGCCCTGTTTGACGGTGAGCATATTCCGGAATAGATGAAGGTGAGAAGTTTATTTCATTGTTTAGGTTGTGCTTACATGGCCCAAGGGCAAGGCAGGAAATGTGAGTTTACAAATGTAAATGACCATTTACGAACGCAGCAACTGGGCCATGTAAGGGGAAGATAAATGATGAAACTTCGTTTTACCAAGATGCATGGCCTTGGCAATGACTTCATTGTCATTGATGCGGTCACGGAGCCTTTTGAGCCGACCACTGAGCAGGTTCGTTTTTGGGGAGACCGAAACTTTGGTATCGGCTTTGATCAGCTCCTGCTGGTTGAGCCGCCTCGTGACGAATCGACCGACTTCCGTTATCGGATCTGGAATGCGGACGGGGGCGAGGTGGAGCAGTGCGGCAATGGCGCACGCTGCTTTGCCCGCTTTGTCCATGACAAAGGGTTGACGCAGAAAGAGGAGGTTGTGGTCGAGACCGCCAGTGGCATCATTACCCTGAAGATTCAGCCCAATGGTTGGGTCACCGTGAATATGGGTGCTCCTATATTGCAGCCGGCCGAGATCCCGTTTGTCGCCGATGTACAAGCGGAGCTGTATACATTGGAGGTTGATGGAGAGACCTTGAATGTGGGGGCTGTCTCGATGGGCAACCCTCATGTAGTGACCGTCGTGGAGCAGCTCGATGATACGGTTGTCGAGCGCCTGGGGTCAAAGCTGGAGCAGCATGAGCGTTTTCCTCAGCGGGTCAACGCTGGGTTTATGGAGGTCGTGAACCGCGCAGAGATTAACTTGCGGGTTTATGAGCGGGGTGCTGGAGAGACACTGGCTTGCGGTACCGGTGCGTGTGCTGCAGTAGTCTCCGGGATTTTGCAGGGTAGGCTGGATCACAAAGTCATGGTTCATGTGCGTGGTGGAGATTTATCGATTGAGTGGGCAGGGGATGCTGCACCGGTGTTGATGACCGGGCCGGCAGCCACTGTTTTTGAAGGAGTGATTGAGTTATGAGTCAGCAGGAGTCCCGTTCGGAACAGGAAACGACAGAGGTAGTCAGTGCGACAGAGGTTGTGGATTACCTCAAGCAGAATCCTGACTTCTTTGAATCTCACTCGGAGCTATTGAGTGCGCTGGAGATTCCTCACCAGAGCGGTAGTGCGGTCTCACTGATCGAGCGCCAGGTTGAGGTGCTGCGCCAGAAAAACGGGCAGCTGCAGAATGAGATTCGCAACCTGCTCCATGTGGCACGAGAGAATCATAAGTTAAGTGAGAATATGCACCACTTGGCACTGGAGTTGTTGGAGTGTGAAGATCATGACGATGTGATCGCCTCACTCTATGAGGTGCTGCGGGAGCAGTTCGGAATCGAGCAGGTGGTGGTGCTACTGCCACATGGTGAAACCGAAGAGACCCACGAGCAGTTCGAGGAGATGATGCGAGACAGTATCCCCTTCTGCGGGCAACTGGAGGAGGAGCAGCGTCACGCCCTGTTTGGTGAAGAGATGGAGCATGGTGCATCGGTTGCACTGTTACCGCTAGGTGAGTTTGGCGGGCAGGGACTGGTTGCATTGGGTAGCTCAGATCCCCAGCAGTACCATGAGAAAATGGGAAACCACTTCCTGGTGCAGCTCGCCGCATTAGTTAGTCGATCGCTGCAGCGCTGTGGTACCTCCTGAGCGCCCACCTGAACAGCAGATTGCGGTGTGGGTTGGCCGCTTCCTGGAGTATCTGGAGCATGTGCGTCGCCTCTCTCCTCACAGTATTGCTGGATACCGTCGCGACCTCGACCACTTTCAGCGTCACCTGCGGCAGCGCGAAGAGCACTTCCTTCATCTGACACAGCACCAGCTTCGTGATTTTGTTGCCCAGAGGCACCGCAAGGGGGCATCAAGCAAGACCATTCAGCGCAACCTCTCTGCGATTCGCAGTTTTTACAACTACCTGCTGAAAGAGCAGCAGATCGAGTTCAACCCCGCAACAGGAGTTAGTGCGCCAAAAGGGGCGCGCCGTCTCCCTTCAACGCTGGATGTTGATCAGATGGCGGGGCTACTCGATGTCTCAGATGATGACGATGATTCGCTTTCAATCCGGGATCAGGCGATGTTTGAGCTCATTTACTCCTCCGGTCTCCGTCTCTCTGAGTTGGTGCAGGCAGACTGTGGTGCCATTCAGTGGGATGAGAAGACCATCACGGTTATGGGCAAGGGAAAAAAGGGGCGTGTGATCCCAGTGGGTAGCCGCGCGCTACGGGCGGTCAAGCAGTGGTTGGAGAGGAGGGAGCAGTTTGCGCCGTCGGGGGAGTTAGCGCTGTTTGTCGGCCAGCGTGGACGCCGTATCTCTGGAAGAACGATTCAACAACGTCTTGAGAAGCGGGCCAAAGAGCGGGGGATTGCCCAGCGCGTTCATCCGCACCTGTTACGTCACTCTTTTGCCAGCCATATTCTGGAATCAAGCGGAAATTTGCGTGCGGTGCAGGAGATGTTGGGGCATGAAAATATTGGCACCACCCAGATCTATACCCACCTCGATTTCCAGCATCTGGCCGAGGTTTATGATCGTGCCCATCCACGGGCGCAGTCCAAGGGGGGCAAAAAGCGTTTTACCCCGACTGATCCCCAAGGAGGTGGTGAGTAGCGCGGGCTACTTCTATCCTTCTGGATTGGGGTAGAATGCCCCTCCTTTCCCTGATAAAAGAGATGGATTCGAAGAATGGAGCAGTACCACGGAACAACGATCCTTTGTGTGCGTCGCGACCACCACGTGGTGATTGGAGGAGATGGCCAGGTGTCGATGGGCAATACGGTGATGAAGGGCAATGCTCGAAAGATTCGCCGCCTCTATCACGACCGGGTGATTGCCGGATTTGCTGGCGGTACCGCAGATGCCTTTACGCTGATTGAGCGCTTCGAGGGCAAGCTGGAGAAATACTCTGGGCATATGGTGCGCTCTGCGGTTGAGCTGGCCAAGGACTGGCGGACTGATCGCATGCTGCGTCGCCTGGAGGCGCTGCTGCTGGTTGCCGATGAGAAAGAGACGTTGGTGATCACCGGGAATGGCGATGTGATTGAGCCTGAGCACGGCGCGGTGGCGATTGGCTCGGGTGGTCACTATGCCCTCTCTGCGGCACGAGCGCTGCTTGAAAACAGCGAAATGGAGGCGCGGGAGATTGTCGAGAAGAGCATGGGAATTGCTGCCGATGTCTGTGTCTTCACCAACCAGAGTCTGGTGATTGAGGAGCTTGGAGAGTCCGCCGAGGACTCCTGAGAAACTTCCTGAAAGATTTAAGTACGGATACAAAAAAAGATGAATGAGTTGACTCCAAGAGAGATCGTTCACGAGCTGGATAAACATATCGTTGGGCAGGATGAGGCCAAGCGCGCGGTCGCCATTGCGTTGCGCAATCGCTGGCGGCGGATGCAGGTGAGTGATGAGTTGCGTTATGAAATCACCCCGAAGAACATCCTGATGATTGGCCCAACCGGTGTGGGAAAAACCGAGATCGCGCGTCGCTTGGCACGCCTGGCCAATGCCCCGTTTATCAAGATTGAGGCGACCAAGTTCACAGAAGTGGGCTATGTTGGGCGTGATGTTGAGTCGATCGTTCGAGATCTTGCCGATATCTCAATCAAGAAGATGCGTGAGGATGCGGTCGCTGCCGTCAAGGTGCGGGCCGAAGATGCAGCAGAGGAGCGGGTGTTGGATGCACTGCTTCCTCCGGTTCGCGGTGCCGGTATGGATGCCGAAGGTGAGCAACCAGAGGAGTCTGCGACCCGCCAGAAATTCCGCAAAAAGTTGCGTGAGGGGGAGCTTGATGATCGAGAGATCGAAATCGAGGTGGCGGCACCGGCACTGGGGGTCGAAATCATGGGGCCTCCAGGGATGGAGGAGATGACCTCACAGTTGCAGGGCATGTTTCAGAACATGGGAGGAAAACCGCCGAAGCCGAAGAAGATGCGAGTCAAAGAGGCGCTCAAGCTGCTGCTCGAGGAAGAGTCCCACAAGATGGTTGATGAGGAGGAGATCAAGAGTCGTGCCATTGAACGTGTGGAGCAGAACGGTATCGTCTTCCTCGATGAGATTGACAAGGTGGCGCAGCGTAGCGAGGGGAGTAGCGGTGGTGAGGTTTCTCGTGAGGGGGTACAGCGCGATCTGCTGCCATTGGTTGAGGGGAGTACGGTCAGCACCAAGTACGGGATGATCAAGACTGATCACATCCTCTTTATCGCCTCCGGTGCCTTCCACCTCTCCAAGCCCTCGGATCTGATTCCAGAGTTGCAAGGGCGACTGCCGATTCGCGTAGAGCTGGAGGCGCTGGGTGTGGAAGACTTTACCCGCATCCTCTCTGAACCAGATGCCTCCCTGACTGAGCAGTACACGGCACTGATGGCCACCGACGGGGTCAATCTCCGCTTTGAGGATTCAGGGGTGCTTCGCATTGCCGAGTTCTCCTGGCAGGTGAATGAGAACACCGAGAATATCGGTGCGCGTCGTCTTCACACCGTGATGGAGCGACTGCTGGAGGAGGTCTCTTTTGAGGCAGCCGACCGAGCTGGAGATGAGGTTGTGGTGGATGCCGATTATGTCAACCAGCACCTCTCGGAGCTGGCGCAGGATGAAGACCTGAGCCGCTACATTCTGTAATATCTGGATCAATACGCACAATCCTTCCGAGGAGTATGGATACCAAGGAGCTGTAACCATGAGCGAAAAGAGAAATATCACACCGACTGAGATTCGTTATGACAAGGCGTCTCGGACGCTCACCATCACCTATGAGGATGGCCAGTCCTGGGGCTACACTGCAGAGTACCTGCGCGTCTACTCGCCCTCGGCGGAGGTGCGTGGGCATGCTCCCGGCCAGGAGGTGCTGCAGGTGGGCAAAGAGGATGTGGCGATCTCGAAGATTGATCCCGTCGGTAACTATGCGGTCTCAATTAAATTTGATGATGACCACGATACCGGGATCTACTCTTGGGAGTGGCTCTACACCTTGGGTGAGAAACAGGAAGAGTATTGGCAGGATTATCTGAGCAAGCTGGAGGCAGAGGGCATTGAGCGCATGACCACTTCCGAGCGCCTTGCGACCTGATCAGGATTGAGCGATGAAAGAAGAGACTACACACTTTGGTTATGAGGATGTTGCTGTCGGTGAGAAGGCAGGCCGAGTGCGTGGCGTCTTCGACTCAGTGGCCAGTAAATACGATGTGATGAATGACCTGATGTCGATGGGGGTTCATCGACTCTGGAAAAAGCAGGCGATTGAGATGAGTGGTGTCCGAGAAGGGTGGAGCATTCTCGATCTGGCCGGTGGTACGGGAGACCTCTCGCTTCAGTTCTCAAAGATTGTCGGTCCGGAAGGTCGGGTCGTGCTCTCCGATATCAATGCCAGCATGTTGGAGCAGGGGCGCGAGCGACTGGTCAATGAGGGGGTGTTGGGCAATGTCGAGTATGCGCAGATCAATGCGGAGCAGATCCCATTCGCCGACAACAGCTTTGACTGCGTCACCATCTCTTTCGGGTTGCGTAATGTGACCGACAAGGCGAAGGCGCTGCGTTCGATCTATCAGGCGCTGAAGCCGGGTGGTCGCCTGCTGGTGCTGGAGTTCTCCAAACCGACCAATGAACAGTTCCGTTCCATCTATGACTTTTACTCATTCAATATCTTGCCAGTGATCGGCAAGGTCGTGGCCAATGATGAGGATAGTTACCGCTATCTGGCAGAGTCGATCCGCATGCATCCTGATCAGGATACCTTGCGTGGGATGATGGATGAGGCCGGCTTTGGTCGTACTGAATACTTCAATATGACGGGAGGGATTGTGGCCCTCCATCGCGGTTTCAAAAACTAAAATTACACCATGAAGCACGTGAAGGAGAGTGAAGAGCAAGTCTGTCCACCAGACTGGTTGCGCATTCCGTCCACCAAAACCCTTCATGCTCTTCATCCCTTCATGGTAAACAGGCTTTTATGATTCGACCCCGACAGCTTCTGCGCCTGTTGGCGATTCAGCGGGTACTGGCTCGTCATCGTCTGGATGAGATTATTCTCACTATCCACCTCTTTCGGCCGTTCCGTTTTCTGCTGTACCTCTCCCCGTTCTACTGGGCTAGAAGAGACCGTGGACCTGAAGGGGCTCGTATCCGTCGTGCGTTGGAGGATCTGGGGCCGGTCTTCGTCAAGCTGGGGCAGATGTTCTCCACCCGTCGAGACCTGCTGCCAGATGAGATCGCAGATGAGTTGAGCAAGTTACAGGATTCGGTTCCGCCATTCTCCGGCGCCAAGGCGCGACAGATTGTTGAGGCGGCGCTGGGTGATCGTATCGAAAATCTTTTTGACGCCTTTGATGAGACCCCACTGGCCTCGGCCTCAATTGCGCAGGTCCATACGGCACGTACCCGATCCGGTGAAGAGGTGGTGGTCAAGGTAGTACGGCCCGATATTGAGCAGCAGATTCGCCGTGATGTCGGTCTGGCCAAGCAGATGGCTGCACTGGCCGAGCGCTACTGGGCGGAAGGGCGCAGGCTTCACCTCAAGCAGATCGTGGCCGACTATGAGCGGGTGATTCTGGATGAACTGGATATGATGCGCGAGGCGGCCAATCTCTCGCAGGTGGGGCGCAACTTCTCCAAGGGAGAGCATGTCCTCACCGTTCCAGAGCCGGACTGGGAGCTGACCCGAGAGAATATCCTGGTGATGAGCCGGGTGCGCGGAGTGGCAGTAGGGGATCTGCAGGCGCTGCGCGATCTTGGCGTCGACATGAAGCGATTGGCGGAGCTGGGGGTGGAGATCTTCTTTACCCAGGTGTTCCGAGACAACTTCTTCCATGCCGATATGCACCCCGGGAACATCATGGTGGATGCCGATAACCCCGGCTATCCCAAATATGTGGCCGTCGATTTCGGCATCATGGGGAGTCTGACCGAAGGGGATCAGCGCTACCTGGCGGAAAATTTCCTCGCCTTCTTCAATCGTGATTATCGACGGGTTGCAGTGCTCCACCTGGAGTCAGGATGGGTGCCTGCAACGGCCCGTGTGGATGAGCTGGAGGCGGCCTTCCGCAGTGTCTGTGAACCTATTTTCGAGCGCCCCTTTAGTGAGATCTCTTTTGCGCTGTTGCTGCTGAAGCTGTTTCGTACTGGACGTCACTTCGGCATGGAGGTGCAGCCACAGCTGGTGTTGTTACAGAAGACCCTGCTCTATATTGAGGGGTTGGGGAAACAGCTCTACCCCGATCTTGATCTCTGGGATACGGCCAAGCCATTCCTCGAACAGTGGATTCGTCAGCGTAAAGGATTTGAGGGGCTGAAGCAGAAGATACAGAACGAGACCCCGGATCTGTTAGAGCAGATTCCCGAGATGCCGCGTGTGGTAATTGACCTGCTCAACAAGGCGCAGCAGGGCAAGCTCTCTTTCGAGTGGCGCTCTGAAGCGTTACAACAGGTGCGTGACGAGTTGCGCACCAATCGTCAGACCACCTTCGGTGCGATTGCTGGTGGCTCATCGCTGATCACTGGTGCACTGTTGCTGAGTGAATTCTTGGTGACGGGTGGCGTGCTCGCTGCAGTCGGTGTGATCTTGCTGCTGCGCAGCTGGCCCTCAAACGACTAACCGACCGTGCGTGAACAGTTCTGGGAACGGTATCCACTGGATCAGCTGAGCCCAGAGGAGTGGGAGGCGCTCTGTGATGGCTGTGCCCGTTGCTGTTTGCAGAAGCTGGAGGATGAGGAGACGGGCAAGGTCTATTACACGGCGATCGCCTGCCATCTCCTCAATCTGGAGCAGTGCAGCTGTAGTGACTATCCCAATCGTAATCGCAATGTGCCCAACTGTGTTCACCTGACGCCGGAGAAGACCGTTGAATTCCATTGGCTGCCTGAGACCTGCGGCTATCGGCTGATCCATGAGGGGAAGTCGTTGCCCGCATGGCATCCGCTAATCAGCGGATCATCAGACTCTGTTCACCAAGCAGGGATCTCCATCCGTAGCTTTGCGATGCTGGAGAGTGGTAAAGAAGATTTGGAAGAGTATCTACTGGACCACCTTTGATGGGAGAACCCCCTCCGAAGAGGAGGTGTTGGTTTATACCTGATCGAGCGCCTGAGAGACATCGGCGATGATGTCTTCGATGTTCTCGATCCCGACAGAGATCCGTACCAGGTCGCTGCTGACACCAGCCGTGGCCAGCTCCTCTTCATTGAGCTGGCGGTGGGTGGTGGTTGCAGGGTGGCAGGCGAGTGATTTGGCGTCGCCAATATTGACCAGTCGCAAGATCATCTGCAGTGCATCGATGAACTGTCCGCCTGCTTCTCGTCCGCCCTCAATGCCGAAGCTGAGGATGCCCGATGCCTTGCCGCTGGTGATCTTGTCACAGAGGCCTCTGTAGGGGCTGTCGGGGAGTGCTGCGTAGTTGACCCACTCAATCTTCTGATGGTTCTGTAGATAAGTGGCAAGTTTCTCGGCATTCTCACAATGGCGCTCCATGCGCAGCCCCAGTGTCTCCAGCCCCTGCAGAATCAGGAAAGCATTGTGTGGCGAGATGGCTGCACCGGTATTGCGTAGCGGGACCACACGGCAGCGGCCAATGTAGGCGGCCTCGCCCAGTGCCTCGGTATAGACCACGCCATGGTAGGAGGGGTCTGGCTCATTGAGCATCGGGAAGCGTTCGCGGTTTGCAGCCCAGTCAAACTTGCCGGAGTCGACGATGATGCCGCCAATAGAGGTGCCATGCCCCCCGATGTATTTGGTGAGAGAGTGAACGACAATGTCAGCATCGAGTTCAAAGGGGCGGCAGAGATAGGGCGTGGCCACCGTGTTGTCGACGATCAGCGGGACCCCATGGCGATGGGCGATCTCGGCCAGCTTCACGATATCCACCACATTGCCGGCTGGATTGCCGATCGATTCACAGAAGAGGGCGCGGGTGTTTTCATCAATCGCCGCCTCGAAGCCATCATAGTCATCCGCAGAGACCATGCGTACTTCCACCCCTTGGCGAGGAAAAGTGTGGGCAAAGAGATTGTAGGTACCACCGTAGAGTTGACTGGTGCTGACGATGTTGCAACCGACGTCGGCGATGCACTGGATTGCGTAGGTGATCGCCGCCATGCCGGAGGAGAGTGCCAGTGCGCCGATGCCGCCCTCCATCGCAGTGAGGCGCTGCTCCAGTACATCGGTGGTGGGGTTCATGATGCGGGTGTAGATATTGCCGGCAACCTTGAGGTCAAACAGATCGGCACCATGCTGTGTGTTATCGAACGTGTAGGAGGTGGTTTGATAAATCGGAACG
>CAZKCT010000014.1:32106-41721 GCA_964551545.1 uncultured Piscirickettsiaceae bacterium
GGCACCATGCTGTGTGTTATCGAACGTGTAGGAGGTGGTTTGATAAATCGGAACGGCCGCCGCTTTGGTGGTCGCTTCTGAGTCATAGCCGTGGTGTAGCGCGAGAGATTCAAGTCTCATAAATATCCTTTGATTGGTTTGTTATTGTTCTGGGCGACTCGATCTTACAAGCTCAGTGTGCTGATGGGAATAGAGAGCGCTATGGGTATCCGCTTGAATTGGCAGGGATCCGGAGTAGACTGAGTAGACGGCGAGATGACTTTGGGAGAGGGCCATGTTTGAGACTGCGGAGTTGGGGCGTAAAGTCGGTAAGGGGGATTACAAGAAGCTGGTGCCTGAGATCCGGGTCGAGCTGCTTGAGATTCAGCAGAAGGTTCGTCAGGCGGGGGTGCCCGTGCTGATTGTGTTGGCAGGCGTTGATGGAGCTGGTAAAGGGGGGACCGTCAATCTGCTGAATGAGTGGATGGATCCACGCTGGATTGAAACGCATGCCTATCAGGATCCCTCCGATGAGGAGCGCGAGCGCCCTCTATTCTGGCGTTACTGGAGAGATCTTCCCAGTCGCGGCTCGATTGGTCTTTTCATGAGTGCCTGGTACTCCAATCCCATTTTGCAGCGAGTGCATGAAGAGATTGATCATGCTGAACTTGATGAGTCACTCAATGCGATCAACCGATTTGAGAAGATGTTGGTCGATGATGGTGCGATTGTGATCAAGCTTTGGATGCATCTCAGCAAGGCGGCACAGAAGCGGCGACTGAAGCAGCTAGAGGCTGATCCACTGCTGAGCTGGAAAGTGAGTGAGAAGGATTGGCAGAACTGGAGAATCTATGACCGTTTCGTGGAGACGGCTGAGCGTACCATGCAGAAGAGCAGTACCGGTCATGCGCCTTGGCACATCGTTGAAGGGGAGGATGATAACTATCGCAACCTGGCGGTGGCAGCGATTGTGCGCGACAGTCTGCAGCGAAAATTGGAGCAGATTGATCAAGGCAATGGCAATGGTGCAGCTGCAACTTCGAAAGAGGGGGAGTCTGCGAGTGATCGCTTGGAGGCACTGACAGAGACCCTCAGCAGCCAGACCAGTATGCTGGAGAGCATGCGTAGAGATCTCAAGTTGCCGAAGGAGGAGTACAAGGCGGCACTGAAAGAGCAGCAGGCGCGACTGAGTCAGCTCTTTCTTCGTGCGCGACAGCAGGGACGAAGTGACTCGATTATCTTGCTCTTTGAGGGGGCAGATGCTGCAGGAAAAGGGGGGGCAATCCGCCGCATCACTGCCGCACTGGATGCCCGATCCTACCGAGTCATTCCGATCGCAGCGCCCACCGATGAAGAGCGCGCACACCACTATCTCTGGCGCTTCTGGCGACACATTCCACGCAAGGGACGCGTCACCATCTACGATCGCAGCTGGTATGGGCGGGTGCTGGTGGAGCGGGTGGAGCAATTTGCCAGGGAGGAGGAGTGGCTCCGTGCCTATAGTGAGATCAATGATTTTGAAGAGCACCTGGTCAGTAGTGGCACGCTGCTGCTGAAGTTCTGGGTTCATGTTGACCCCGATGAGCAGCTGGCTCGCTTCAAGCTGCGAGAGAAGACCCCGCATAAGGCGTGGAAGTTGACGGATGAGGACTGGAGAAACCGTGACAAGCGGTCGCAATATGAAGAGGCGGTGGATGACATGATTCAGCGAACCAGCTCCACACTGGCACCATGGTTCCTGGTTGAGGGAAACGACAAGTACTATGCGCGCATCAAGGTGCTGACCACCCTCTGTGATCAACTGGAGCAGCAGTTGGAGAATCAGGCCCTTCCCTGCAATGGATAACCAAACATCAACTCAAAGGAGTGCTGAGTATGGGGCAGCGTGAGATGGATCTTGAGTCGAGTGATCTCTATCTCAATCGAGAGCTGACTTGGTTGGCGTTTAATCAGCGGGTGTTACATGAGGCAGAGGATTCGCGCAATCCACTGCTGGAGCGGGTCAAGTTTCTCGCCATTGTCAGTAACAATCTGGATGAGTTTTTCATGAAGCGCATTGGTGGGCTCAAACAGCAGCTCGCCGCGGGTTACAAAGAGCCTACCGTGGATGGACGCACCCCGCAGCAACAGATTCACCAGTCCAATAGTCTGGTGCGTGAAATTCAGCAGCGACAGAGTGAGGTCTGGAGTGCTCTAAGGCAGGCGTTGGCTGCCGAAGAGATTCATCTGCTCGACTATGATGATCTGGATGAGGGGCAGCAGCAGGCGATGCGGGAGGCCTTCCAGGCGCGAGTCTTGCCGCTGCTGACTCCGTTGGCCATGGATCCTTCTCATCCCTTTCCATTTCTCTCCAATCTAACACTCAATCTGCTGGTCACACTGCGCTATCCACAGGAAGAGAACACGGTTCTGGCACGAATCAAGGTGCCACTGCACAAGGAGTTTGCCCCTCGATTTTACCCAGTGGAACAGGAGCAGGGGGTCGCCTTTATCCCCATTGAGGCACTGATCCGAAATAACCTTGATCTACTCTTTCCGGGGATGGAGGTGATCAGCAGTGAGATGTTCCGTATTACCCGCAATGCCAGTGTTGAGAAGGATGAAGAGGGTGCGGATGACCTGCTGGCGATGATTGAGTCGGAGGTGAAAGAGCGCCACTTTGCACCCATTGTGCGGCTGGAGGTGAGCCGTGGTTTTGATCCCGCGCATGAAGGGATGCTGGCGGCGGAACTGGGGCTAGCGCAGGAAGAGGATGTTTTTGAGCTCGACCATCTGGCGATGCACGACCTATTCCAGATTGCAGCGCTGGATCGCCCCGCCCTACACGACCCTGAACTTCATCCCGCTGACCACCCGCTACTGGCACAGACCAAACAGAATATCTTCCATATCATCCGCAATAGTGGCCCCTTGTTGCTTCACCACCCTTATCAGTCATTCTCCAATTCGGTGGAGCGCTTCGTGCGTGAGGCGAGTCAGGACCCCAAGGTGTTGGGGATCAAGATGACGCTCTATCGCACTGCCCCGGATGGAAAGCTGATTCATCACCTGATTCGTGCGGCACAGAATGGCAAGCAGGTGGCGGTGTTGGTAGAGATCAAGGCGCGCTTTGATGAGGTGGCCAACATCCGCTGGGCACGAGAGCTGGAGAAGCAGGGGATTCATGTCATCTACGGCGTCATCGGCCTTAAGACTCACTGTAAGACGATTCTTGTTTTGCGACAGGACTATAACGGGCTGGCTCGATACTGCCATATCGGAACAGGAAACTACCATGGTGGAACAGCCCGCCTCTATACCGATTTTGGGCTGCTGACTCGTGAAGAGAGTATTGGCAAGGACCTGACAGAGCTCTTCAATTTTCTCACCGGTTATGGGTCGAAGGAGCGGCGTTACCGCAAGATTCTCACCTCACCCAAGATGATGAAGAAGAGCCTGATCGAGAAGATCGAGCGAGAGATGGCGATCCATCAGCAACAGCAAAATGGACTGATCCAGTTCAAGATGAATGCGCTGGAAGATGTCGATATTGTTCGTGCGCTCTACCGGGCGGCACAGGCCGGAGTGAAGATTGATCTGATTATCCGTGATACCTGCCGCCTTCGCCCTGGGGTTGAAGAGGTCAGTGAAAATATTCGCGTGATTAGTATCGTGGGCCGTTTTCTGGAACATGGCCGCATCTACTATTTCCATCGTGGTGGAGAGGAGGAGTACTTCATTGGCTCGGCCGATTCGATGAAGCGTAACCTCGAGAGTCGGGTGGAGGTATTGACCCCAGTGGAGGAGGGGGCACTGCGTGAAGAGTTGAGAATGATGCTGGATGCGCAGCTTGGCGACCAGCGGTGTGCCTGGGAGATGCAGCCGGATGGTGGTTATCTCCAGCGCAATCCTGAGGGGGATAGTCGTGGTGCACAGCAACTGCTGGCCGAGGCGGCGGAGAAGAGCATGAATGCAGCACTGAAGCATCGTGAACAGCAGATGCGTAATAAGCTGCTCAGCCGTTTCAAGAAGCGGCTGAGAAAAGGGGAGAAAGAGTAGCTGTCTTTGTGGATGAGGTTCGCTGTGGGCGGCATGCACCCCTCCAGAGAAAATCTCATTTATAATGCAAGACATGTTCAAGACAACAATGATCGCGGTTGTACTCGTCCTCGTCGCCATTTTTGTGGGCGGCTATCTTTATGAGTCTATGCTTGGGTTGGGGGAGAGTCCGCCAGCTACGGAGCAATCTTCGTCTGCGGTGACTCCTGGGCAATAAAATGTCCTGCCCGACGACGAAATTCTAAACGTATTTCCATCGTAATTTCAGTTGGTTGAGTGTGGTGTCCCTGAAAGATACGCCGCTGTGAACTATACTCTGGTTGCAAGCCATTCATGCTTTGCAAAGGAGGGATAGAGCCATGTTCTTGATGAATCGGACAACTGGCAATCGGGTAGAGGTACTGGACACCGTATCTCTGTTTGCCCCCTATTCTGACAAGGTGCGGGGGCGCTACCACGCTGGCGAGGAGTTACAGGACCCTGAGGATTTTTCCAAAGGTGAACTGCAGTTTCTTTCCGGTGAGCCACTGCCGGCATGCTGGACTGATCTTCACTATCGTGATGAGTGACCACGCAGCTGGGTAGTGTGTAGGTGCTTTCCATGGCATCAGAGGCGATGCCATGGGTGCGCTGCTCTTCTTGTTTTTTCTATGGACGACTGCACCGATAGGGCCAGATGCGTCGCGTGGTGGATGGCGTGGGTCGGTTGTGGGTGTCGAGGTAGGGGACTGGTGTCTTCTTCTCTTCACGGGATAGCTTGAGGACTTTCTCCGATGCGTAAGGTGGCTCTGGCCGGTAGAAGGCGATGGGGTCCATAAAGTATCCCTCCTTTGGTGTCACTGCAGAGCCATCATTCGACCACTCGGGTTGTTCACTGTAGAGCACTGCAAAATGGAGGGCGTCGCGGCGTACCCTGCGCCCCATCTTCCCGGTGTTGGCGGTCTTTCCAATCTCACTACCCATTTTCACGGATGTGCCAATCGGTAGCTCGGGTAGCGCCTGCAGGTGGGTATATTGCGAGTAACTCCAGAAGGGGAGGCCGCTCTGCTCTGGCGTGTGACGCAGCATGAGCTCGATCCCTTTACGATTTCGCTGGTTGAGAAACTTGCCGACCACCATGCCATCCGCGATGGCCAGAATAGGGGTCCCACGCGGTTGTGGAATATCGATGCCTTTGTGGAGTGCAGGACGATTGCGCTTGTGAGAGTAGTCGATGGCCCACTGCTCGCTGTCGATCTCTGGACAGTCTGCATCCTGGATGAATTGAGGGGTGAGTCCGGTCTCGATCACTCCACGCTGTTTCTGGATCGCTACGTTTTTTGCGGCCCCTTTGCGTCGACTTTTTCCCACCATCCGGCGAACGGTTTTACTGATCTCGCTGGGTGGGACAAAGCCCTCGATGGATGAACAGGGGGCGCACTCTGCCTGAACGTGGCCTGAAAAAAGCACAGTCGAGAGCAGAAGGAGGGGAGTCACTGGAGGCATCGTCATCGATTATACAGCGGTTGCTCAGCGCGTCTTGTGGGGGAATGGGCGACTTTCCGGTGAGTGTTTTTGGGGGGGTGGGTGGAAATCCCCCCGTTATGATCGAGCGCGTGGCGGGTGAATCTTGGTGGGAAATCAATGAAAACAGTCCACTACCTTAATTTCTCAGTTCTGGTACAGCGGTTGCAGCAGAACCTTGTAGTCCAACACCCCGATTGGATGACTGTATGTAACCATTCCTATTAAGGAGGAAAGAATCGATGTTTAGAAAATTGACGACGGCTGCACTCTGTCTCGCAGCCAGTGTGGCGACCTCTGTAGCATTTGCAGCGGACCCTGTGGTGATCAAATTCTCCCACGTTGTAGCGGAGAACACCCCGAAAGGGCAGATGGCCAATAAATTTAAAGAGCTAGTGGCTCAGCGCATGGGCGACCGAGTGGTGGTTGAGGTCTACCCAAACTCTCAGCTCTTTGGTGATAACAAGGTGCTGGAGGCGATGCTGCTGGGTGACGTGCAGATGGCAGCCCCATCGCTCTCCAAGTTCAGCCGCTATACCAAGAAGCTGGCACTCTATGATCTCCCATTCCTGTTCAGGGATATGGAAGCGGTAGAGCGTTTCCAGAATGGACCTGCGGGCCAGAAACTACTTCGCTCTGTGGAGCGTAAAGGACTGCTTGGTCTGGGTTACCTCCACAATGGCCTGAAGCAGCTCTCTGCTGGTGACCAACTGCGCGTGCCTAATGACGCCAAGGGGTTGAAGTTCCGTATCATGTCTTCCGATGTACTGGAGGCGCAATTCGAGGCGGTCCATGCAACACCACTGAAGAAGCCATTCTCTGAGGTCTTCACGCTGCTGCAGACTCGGGCGATCGATGGGCAGGAAAATACCTGGTCCAATATCTACTCGAAGAAATTCTTTGAGGTTCAGCCAACCATTACAGAGTCCAACCACGGTCTGCTTGACTATATGGTCGTAACCTCCAAGGAGTTCTGGACGGGATTGCCTGCTGACCTGCGTGATGACGTGAAGCAGGCGCTTGATGAGGCGATCGCACATGGCAACAAGGTTGCCGCAGAGAAGGCGGTCAGTGACAAGCAGAAGATTGTCGACTCAGGCCGCTCCAAGGTGCTTAACCTGACGGATGCCGAGCGCAGCCAGTGGGTTGAGGTGATGAAGCCAGTATGGAAGAAGTTCGAGAAGAAGATCGGCAAAGATCTGATCGACGCAGCCTACGCTTCTAATAACTAAGTCAACGTGTATGCAGCCCCCGTCATTGGGGGCTGTTTTTTTGTTGTAGAGAGCCTCTCTATTCAATGTGATTGAAGCCAGTCATTTTCAATAGAGAACCTTGAAAGACCGCAGGAGGGCGGGCGAATGATTCTAAAAAAACTGCACCAAGCCGAAGAGGCGATCATCTCACTGCTGCTGGTGGCGATGACCCTGCTGGTCTTTGTTGAGGTTGTGTTGCGCTTCGGTTTTGGTACCGGCCTCAGCTGGGGGCAGGAGTTGACGCTCCATCTCTCCGCCTGGTTTGTGCTGTTTGGGATCTCCTACGGTCTCAAAGTGGGAGCACACATCAATGTGGATGCCCTCGTGAAGCTCTTCTCACCTCCGGTCCAGAGAGTACTGGCGCTGGTCGCTGTGAGTTTGGCGCTGGTCTATTGTGCGCTGTTTCTTTATGGGTCATGGGTCTATCTGGAGAAGATGTATGTGATTGGTGTCTCCATGGAGGACCTTGAATTTAAGGGTTGGATGGTCAACTGGATGTCAGAAGAGACTCAGGAGCTGCTGAAGATCTACACTGATGAGCCGCTTGTGCCACTCTGGCTGGCACATGGCATGCTGATTGTTGGGCTTGTCTTCTTTTCGATTCGTCTGTTGGAGCTGCTGTGGGCAGTGGCAGCGGGGCGCTCCGCCGGATTTGGTCACCATGATGAGGCAGAGGAGAGTCTGCATCTCGCAGAGGAGCTGAAGGAGGATGTGATCGAAATCGACTTTGAGCATCCTGATCAGGGAGATTCAAAATGACGACTGCAACCCTCTTTATTCTCCTCTTTGGCGGCCTGTTGTTGGGGATGCCCATTGCATTGGCACTGGGGCTCTCCAGTATCACCACCATTCTGATTTTCTCTGATGACTCGATGGCCTCAGTGGCCTTGAAGATGTTTGAGGCGCTCTCCGAGCACTATACGTTACTGGCGATTCCTTTCTTCATTCTATCGTCAGCATTTCTGTCGACGGGTGGTGTGGCGAAGCGGCTGATCCGTTTTGCGATTGATATGGTGGGTCATATCCGTGGTGGATTGGCGATGGCCTCAGTGATGGCCTGCATGCTGTTTGCAGCGGTCTCTGGTTCTTCGCCAGCTACAGTTGCGGCGATTGGAACCATCGTCATTGTTGGCATGGTCAAGGCGGGCTATCCCAAAGAGTTTGCCGCCGGTGTCATTACCACCTCGGGCACACTGGGTATTCTGATTCCTCCCTCCATTGTGATGCTGGTCTATGCAGCGGCAACAGAGGTCTCGGCGGCACGGATGTTTATGGCCGGATTTATTCCAGGCCTGATGATGGGGCTACTGTTAATGGTGGCGATCTATATTGTGGCGCGGGTCAAGGGGCTACCATCGCAGCCATTCCCCGGATTCCGACCCATTATCCGTAGTGGTGCCTCCGCCTCTGGCGGCATCATGTTGATCGTGGTGGTGCTCGGTTCGATCTATGGTGGTATCGCCAGTCCAACCGAGGCGGCGGCGGTCTCAGCGATCTACGCCTTTCTGGTCTCGGTCTTCTTCTATCGTGATATGGGGCCGCTGAAAGAGCAGCCCTGGCGTAAAGCGGGAGAGTCTATTGGTGCGATGCTGCTGCGTAATGGCTGGATCATGACCTGGGCACTGCCAAGGTCAGTCAATCACCCCGAGGTACGCAAGACGGTACTGGATGGTGCGCGAGTGAGCATCATGCTGCTCTTCATCATCGCCAATGCAATGCTGTTTGCTCATGTACTGACCACGGAGCGGATTCCACACCAGATCGCGGAGTCGATTGTCGCGTGGGGGCTGGAGCCGTGGATGTTCCTGATTGTGGTCAACATCCTGCTGCTGATTGCGGGGAACTTCATGGAGCCCTCGGCGATTCTGTTGATCATGGCACCGATCCTCTTCCCCATTGCGATGAAGCTGGGAATTGATCCGATTCATCTCGGCATCATTATGGTGGTCAATATGGAGATCGGTATGTTGACGCCGCCGGTGGGGCTCAACCTCTTTGTGACGGCGGGTATTACCGGTGAGAGTATGGGCTGGGTCATCCGTTCAGTGCTGCCGTGGATGCTACTGCTGCTCTTCTTCCTGATGTTGATCACCTACATTCCGCAGATCTCCCTGTTCTTGCCAGAGTATTTTGATCAGCTGCACGGTTATCGATAGGCGTGGGTGCGTGAGCAGTGCGGTGCTCCTGCCGGTTTGATTGGAATGGCAGGGGCGGCGCACGATAATCTGATAATTATCATTAATAATCCAGATAGACCTCCACTTTATCTATTGTGGAGAATAGAATCACAACGATAATAACCTCTCTTATTCAACGGGCGACGCACCATGGCTGATGATCTGAAAAAGAACGCACTCCACTACCACCGCTACCCCAAGCCGGGAAAGCTGGAGATCAAGGCGACCAAGCCGCTGGCCAACCAACGGGACCTCGCACTGGCCTATTCACCAGGCGTGGCAGCGGCCTGTGAGGAGATTGTCGATGATCCGCTAAATGCAGCAGAGTATACGGCGCGCTCCAATCTGGTGGCGGTGATCAGTAACGGTACTGCCGTGCTGGGGCTGGGTGCGATTGGCAGCCTTGCCTCCAAGCCGGTGATGGAGGGGAAGGCGGTTCTCTTCAAGCAGTTTGCCGATATCGATGTCTTTGATATTGAGGTGGAAGAGCGTGACCCAGAGCAGCTCATCGAGACCGTCGCCCGTCTGGAGCCCACCTTCGGCGGCATCAACCTGGAAGATATCAAGGCGCCTGAGTGCTTCATCGTCGAGAAGGCACTGAAAGAGCGGATGAAGATTCCGGTGTTTCATGATGATCAGCACGGTACTGCCATCGTGGTCTGCGC
>CAZKCT010000015.1:0-6824 GCA_964551545.1 uncultured Piscirickettsiaceae bacterium
GGCGTTGTTGGTCACGATTGGTTTGCTGGGATATTTGGCTTGGGATGTTAAAAAGTGTACTTGGGGTCAGTTCTAATATTAACTTCTGATTGTGGCGTTCTGTTCTAATGGTTTGAGCCATATTTAAGTGGCTGATTACGGAGACAATAAGATGGGCCTGACGCATGTAACAACCGCACTAAGTAATTTGAGCAAAAGTGAGGCCCCGTATGAGGCGGAGTTTTTGGTTGATACGGGGGCTATTGATTGTTTGGCTCCAGCGGCTTCTTTAGTAAAAGCGGGGATTCAGGCTGAGGGCAAGGATGTTTATGAGTTGTCGAATGGAGACGTTGTCGAGTATCCATATGGTTTTGCAAGAGTCTCTTTTATGGGGGCCGAGACTGTGGCGCAGGTGATTTTCGGCCCGGATGATTGTGAGCCTATTTTAGGTGTAGTGGCATTGGAGAATACGGGTATCGGTGTAGATCCCACCACCAAGTCGCTTAGAAAGATGGTTGCAAAGGCGCTGAAATAGTCTTTTTGGCGCGCTCCTTGCTCCTTTGCTCCTCGCTTGCTCGCCTGTGGGGTCAGTTCTAACATTAGAGCAATTTGTTTGAAATACCAAGTTGTTTGATATACAGTCTCAACCATTATGACTACAGCAACATTTGATACATTGCAGTTTGTAGAGCGCCTAACTCAAGCTGGTGTTCCTCCTGAGCAGGCAAAGGCAGAAGCCGAGGCGCTACGGGATGCGCTTAAATCTACAGAGATTGTTACAGCGGCAGATTTGCAGATTGCATTGGCGGAATTGCGTTCAGATCTAATTAAGTGGATTGCGGGGCTTGCTTTTGCGCAAATTGCCTTGCTGGTTGCCTTGCTGTTGAAGTGACTGGTTCCTGGTCTGGAGTGGCCTTAATATTATTGGTGCTGTAAATGGCAAGACCTTTAAGACTCGAATACGCTGGCGCGCTCTACCATATCACCTCTCGTGGGGATCGCCGCGAGGATATCTATCTGGATGATGAGGATCGTGAAGCGTGGCTGGAGGTGCTGGCGACTACCTGTGAGCGCTTTAACTGGGTTGTGCATGCCTATTGTCAGATGACCAATCACTACCATCTGCTGGTTGAGACGGTCGATGGCAATCTGTCGCGAGGGATGCGGCAGTTGAATGGGATCTATACCACTCGATTCAATCGTCGGCACAAAGTAGAGGGGCACCTGTTTCAAGGGCGATACAAGTCGATACTGGTACAGAAAGGGGATCATCTACTGGAGTTAAGTCGTTATGTGGTGCTTAATCCACTGCGGGCCAGAATGGTAGAGCGGCTAGATGATTGGCTTTGGAGTAGTTATCCTGCGGTGACGGGCAAGCAGCCTCAACCAGAGTGGCTGGATTGCGATTGGCTGCTCAATCAATTTGGTTCGACCCGTTCTATTGCTATTGCAGGATATCAAGCATTCATTGCCCAAGGTCGCGGCGTGAGTAGTCCGCTAGAGCAGGTTAAAAATCAACTTTTTCTCGGAGATGAACAGTTTATTGCAGAAAATAGCGCAAAAATTGATCAAGGCGAAAATCTGAGGGAGCTATCGAAAGCGCATAAACGCTCTATAGCGAAGACACTGGAGCAGTATCAGGCTGAGGAGGCTAGTCGCAATATGGCGATGGCCAAGGCCTATCTGTCAGGCGGCTATACGATGAAAGAGATCGGGGATCACTTTGGAGTGCACTACATGACGGTGAGTCGGGCGGTGCGCAAATTTGAGGCTGAGATAAGGGGGTGAGTACTATCGCAGCCATTAGTGTAAAGAAGAGCCAATGGGGCCGTGTTTGGTCCTGTTTCATCTCAGTGGATGACTACAGATAACTTTGTTGACAAATGGAGTCGGAACTCTGAGACTCGAATGCTGGTCAGTGGGGTGATGCTGAGTTGATCAGGAAATTGGGTGCAGTCACGAAAATATCGTATGGCTGACGTGGAAGATATCTGTTGATCATTTAATAAAAAGTAGAAACCAAAGTGAGGATTAATGATGAAAACTAAATTTACATTGGCTGTGGCGATGGTTGCCGCTACGTCTGTTATGACCAGCGCTCAGGCTGGTACGCTTGAGGATGTTCAAAGCAAGGGGAAACTGAGCTGTGGTGTAAGCACCGGGCTGGCTGGATTTTCTCAAAAAGATGAGAAAGGGGGATGGTCGGGTCTTGATGTTGACGTCTGTCGCGCCGTGGCAGCAGCGGCTTTGGGTGATGCCGACAAGGTAACCTACAAGCCACTGACCGCAAAAGAGCGCTTCACTGCGTTGCAGTCTGGTGAGATCGATATGCTCTCTCGTAATACCACATGGACGCACACCCGTGATACCTCTCTGGGGCTGAACTTTGCCGGTACCATCTACTACGATGGCGCGGGCTTCATGGTGAAAAAAGATCTTGGTGTGAAGAGCGCGACCGAGCTGGATGGGGCCAATGCCTGTATTCAGGCGGGTACCTCGACCGAGCTGGCGATCGCGGACTATTTTCGTGAGAACAGTATGAAGTACAAGGCGGTCACCTTCGATACCTCGGATCAGACCCGTGCAGGTTTCGAATCGGGTCGTTGCGACTTCCTGGTCTCTGACCAGTCTCAGCTCTATGCACTGCGCATTGGCCTGAAGAATCCAGCGGCTTCAATGGTATTGCCAGAGGTGATCTCCAAGGAGCCACTGGGACCTGTTGTTCGTCAGGGTGACGATGCCTGGTTCAATGTCGTGAAGTGGTCTGTGAATGCGATGATTGAGGGCGAGTATCAAGGCGTCACTGCTGCCAATGCGGATGGCAAGCGTGCCAATGGCAAGCCGGGCCAGAAGCGTCTGCTCGGTAGTGAGGGAGATCTGGGCAAGAAGCTTGGCCTCTCTGATGACTGGGCTTATCAAATCATTACGCAGGTCGGCAACTATGCAGAGTCGTTCGAGCGTAATGTTGGTCAGGGCTCTCCATTGAAGATCTCTCGTGGCCTGAATGCGCAGTGGTCAGATGGCGGCATTCTCTACTCACCAGCCATGCGTTAATCGCATTATCATAAAAGCAGTGAACCAAGGGGCAAAGTATGCCCCTTGGTTTTTATTGATGGTTTGAAGAGTCTGGTTTGTGGTGTTATAATTATGTTGCAACAAAATGGAGCGCATGATGAAAGCAGCAATTCGGCCAATCGGGAACTCTAAAGGGGTCATTATTCCCGCCTCTTTTCTTGCTGAAACGGGGCTTGAGGGGGAGGTTGAGATGACGATGAGAGAGCATGAAATCATCATTTCGCCAGCGAAAGAGCGGTCCAGGCAAGGGTGGTTTGAGGGATACCAGGCAGGGTTGGATGAAGATGCATGGGATGGCTTTGTCGCACTTGATTCCGAAGGGGATGAGTGGGAATGGTAAAGTGTGGGGAGGTCTACTGGGTGCAGCTTGATCCAACGCGTGGAAGTGAAATCCAGAAAACCAGACCAGGTTTGATTGTCTCGCCAGATGATATGAATTGTGCTCTGCCGCGTGTTCTTGTTGCACCAATCACCAGCAAAGGGCAGCCGTTGGGGTGTCGCCCGGTGACACAGCTTAATGGCAAGCCAGCTCGCATTCTTCTGGACCAGATCCGTAGTGTCGATAAGATCCGCTTAGGAAGAAAAATGGGTGCTGTCAAAAAGAGTGTTTGGCACTCTATTCTGTTGGAGATGTTTGAGTAATCAATGACGGTAAACAGGTTATGAGCGCCCCACTGAATCAGACTTCGACAAAAAAAGTAGCTTTCTTCAATAATCCGGCCAATCGCGCTGTGATTTATCAGGTGCTGTTGATGGCGGGGCTGGGTTATTTTTTCTACGTCATCATCTCGAATACGCTGGCCAATATGGAGGCCAGGGGCATCCAGAGTGGTTTTGACTTTTTATGGGGAACTGCCGGATTCGATATCTTGATGTCACTGATCCCTTTTGAGCCGACAGATACCTACGGGAGAACCTTTGTTGTCGGTCTGTTAAACACAATACTGGTGTCGGTGATCAGTATTATTCTCGCTACAATCGTGGGCTTTATCATGGGGGTGGCCTATTTCTCACATAACTGGCTGATTAAAAAATCTGCTGTGGTTTATGTGGAGACCTTCCGTAATATCCCACTGCTACTGCAGGTGTTCTTCTGGTATTTCGCGGTGCTCGCAGCACTCCCCAATGCACGGCAAAGTCTCTCGTTGGGGGAGGCGATCTTCTTGAATGTTCGTGGCCTCTACCTGCCTGATGTGATCGGAGAGCCGGGTGCAGATGTGGTGTATATCGCTATGGCTATTGCAATCACTGCGATTGCCATGATGCGAGGCTGGGCCAAGAAGCGTCAGGCACTGACGGGTCAACAGTTTCCCTTGTTCTATGCTTCACTGGCCATTCTGTTTGCTCTGCCGCTGCTTGCGTTTTTGTTGATGGGGATGCCATTTCATTGGGATTATCCCGCACTGAAGGGTTTTAATTTTCAAGGGGGGATCACCATCATTCCTGAGTTGATGGCGCTGTCACTGGCTTTGAGTATCTATACCGGGGCCTTTATCGCAGAGGCTGTGCGGGCGGGCGTGCAGTCGGTGCCTCATGGCCAGACGGAAGCAGCACGTAGTTTGGGGATGAAGGAGAAGCAGATCATGAACCTGATTATTGTTCCCCAGGCCATGCGGGTGATCGCCCCTGTACTCAACAGTGAATACCAGAGTCTGGTGAAGAATTCGACGCTGGCGACAGCGATTGGATATCCCGATCTGTTTACCGTGTTTGTGGGGACCACACTGAATCAGACCGGTCAGGCGATTGAAATTGTGTTTATGACCATGGCGGTCTACTTCGTATTCAATATGTTGATCTCGGTGACGATGAACCTATTCAACAAGAGAGTGGCCATCGTTACAAAATGAACAAGATGCAGACATTTAATCCCTTACCCGCACGACCTGCCCCGACCCATACGGTTGGCCCGGTTGCCTGGCTAAAGAGCAACCTTTTCTCCTCCCCAATCGACACTGTGGCTACGATTTTGCTTGGCTATATTCTGCTGACGATTCTGCCAGGGGTGATTGATTGGCTGTTGATCTCGGCCAACTGGACGGGCGATTCTCAGGATGCCTGTGTCAAAGATGGGGCCTGCTGGGTCTTTGTCAGTGCCTGGTCGCAACAGTTCTTCTACGGCAGCTATCCAAGCGATGAGCTGTGGCGGGTCAACCTCAGTCTTGCCATGTTGGTGGCTGTGATTGTTGCCTCTTATCGGTTTGAAAAAGGGGTGCGTGAAAAGGTCATCATTCCGCTATTCCTGTTGTTGCCATTTATCTCGATTGCCATTCTCGATGGGAGCTATCTGGGGCTGGAGCCCGTCAGTACCGATCTGTGGGGTGGGTTCTCGCTCAATGTGCTGCTTGCTGCGGCCAGTATTATTGTCGCCTTCCCGCTGGGCTTTATCTGGGCCCTGGGTCGACGTTCGCATATGCCTTTTGCGCGTAGCATCAGCGTGATATTGATTGAATTTTTCCGTGGCGTGCCCGTGCTGGCGCTGTTTTTTATGGGGTCTGTGATGTTGCCGCTCTTCTTCCCTGCGGGCACCGATGTCGATAAGTTGATCCGTGTCTGGATCGTGCTCATCCTGTTTATGTCAGGTTATATGGCGGAGGTATTCCGTGGTGGGTTCAACGCCATCCCCCAGGGGCAATATGAGGCAGCAGATTCACTGGGGCTGAGCTACTGGCAGAAGACACTTCTGATTGTTCTGCCGCAGGTGATCAAGGTCTCGATGCCCAATATCCTGGCAACCTTTGTCATGCTGTTCAAGAACACTACCTTCTTGCTCATTATTGGCATTTTCGAAATGTTAAGTACCACGCAAACCGCACTCAGCAACTCACGCTGGTTGGGGGGGCATGCCGAAGAGGGCTATATCTTTGTTGCCATTGTGTTCTGGACGGTCTGTTTCAGCATGTCTCTGATCGCGACCAATATCGAGCGTAAGCTCAACACGGATCACATAAATTGAAATTGGAATCTGATATGACCAATAACCCCGTCAATCGGCTCAAGACCGATGAAGAGATCATCACCATTGCCGGTTTGAATAAATGGTATGGGGATTTTCATGTGCTCAAAGATATTGATCTGAGCGTCAAGCAGGGAGAGCGTATTGTGATCTGCGGCCCCTCTGGGTCGGGCAAATCGACACTGATCCGCTGCATCAATCGCCTGGAAGAGTTTCAACAAGGCTCACTGGTGGTGGATGGAACCGAGCTGATCGAGGATGTGAAGAACATTGAAGCGGTTCGTCGTGAAGTCGGTATGGTGTTCCAGCACTTCAATCTGTTTCCTCATCTGAGCATCTTGGAGAATCTCTCTTTGGGGCCAATCTGGGTACAGAAAAAGCCCAAAGCGGAAGCGGAAGCGATTGCGATGAAATATCTGGAGCGCGTCAAGATTCCAGATCAGGCCAACAAATATCCAGGGCAACTCTCCGGCGGACAGCAGCAACGTGTAGCGATCGCCCGTTCACTCTGTATGAGCCCGAAAATCATGTTGTTTGATGAGCCAACCTCTGCCCTTGATCCTGAGATGATCAAGGAGGTGCTCGATGTGATGATTGAGTTGGCGGAAGAGGGGATGACGATGCTCTGTGTGACGCACGAGATGGGTTTTGCCAAGAAGGTGGCTGATCGTGTGATCTTTATGGATGAGGGTGAGATTGTTGAGCAAAACACCCCGCATGAGTTCTTTGATAACCCTCAGGTTGATCGTACGCAGCAGTTTTTGCAACAGATTTTGAACCACTGATTTCTGGTGTGACAGCTTTTACCATGAAG